>DASUSU010000306.1:0-7718 GCA_036374915.1 Acidimicrobiia bacterium
GTCCCGTCTCCTTTGGGGAATCAGATGAGCCAAGTGTAGGCGGTGGCGCTCTGGTAGCGCCCGGGAGTCAGCGGCGACGCCCTCCGCCGCGGATTCGCCCCATGCCCCCACCGAGCCGCATCCCCCCGCCCCGCATCCGGCCACCACCGAAGCCGCCGCCACGCATCGGGCCCCCGAACCCACCGGGCATCCCGCCCCAGCCTCCACCGCCCCGACCCGACATGGCAAGCAGCGCCCAGAGGGCGGTCATCAGATCGTTGCCGGCGTAGGAGCTCTGCCGACCCGGCCGCCGCCCGTAGGAGTCCTCCGCCGTCTCGGGCGGACCGGGCTCGGGTTGCCGTGGCGCAGGCGGCTTCGGCTCGGGCGGCTTGGGCTTCTCCGGCGCAGGCTTCCCGTCGAGCAGGGCCTCGGCAACGTCGAGCTCCCAGATGGCGACGTCGAGGTCGGCGACGATGTCGAGCATCTCGGCCGGGCCGGGGTCTTTCTCGGTGCGGGCCAGGACCTCGGTATAGGTGGCAGACGCGCTCTGGTAGTGGGACTTCACCTCCGGGTTGTCGGAGAGCTCCACCTCGTCCTCCATCTCGATGATGTCGTTGGCCACCTCGGCCAGCTTGGCCTTCGCCATCGACCGCACCTTCTCCAGCTCCGAGCGCGCCATCTCGGTCCGTTTCCGAGAGCTGTTCCTCATCCCGGAGAAGATGAGCAGGGCGCCTCCGGCGATCACCACCAGCCAGATCCATCCCCATCCCCCTCCCCCATCGGCCGGCTCCTCGCCCCCGGGGGTGGGGACGACGCCGGCCCCGGTCAGCTCGGAGATGAACAGCTCGACGACCTCGTCGTCGCTCCCACCAGCGAGCGAGGCGTCGATCGCCTGGTTCATCTCGGCGGAGGTCCACGAGGTGCCGTCACCGGCGTACCCGACGGTCTCGGGCGCCACCGTGACCACGTACCCGGAGCCGAGTTGGTCGAGGATCGAGTCCGAGAAGGTGGGAGCACCACCGGGAGGCTCGGTGGAGAGGACGACCAGATAGAGACGGCCACCGTCGGCGCGTCCCTCGAACACGGCGTCGCTCACCACCTGTTCGCTGGCGGCGGAACCGGGCTCGATGTAGTAGCCGTTCGCCTCCAACTCGGGCACCACCTGGTCGGGCGTGGCCGCGATGAGGAGGAGGCTGACAGCGACGAGAAGACGTTTCATCCCAGGCTGAGGGTAGTGGTCGCCCGGAGTCAGGCTCCCCTCGCCCTCACCTACCGGCGGTGCCGGAGAGGAGCGGTAGGGTCGGGGTAGCGAACGACGGATTCAACCGACAATCGAGGTCTGGCATGGAGACAGAAGAGGAGAGGGCGGACCGCCACGAGCAGGACCGCAAGGACGACAGCGACCGCCACGAACGCGAGCGCAAAGAGGAGCACGAGCGCCACGAGCGTGAGCGCAAAGAGGAGCACGAGCGCGACGACGGAGAGCGTGCCAAGGGGTAAAGCGGGATGGTCGGCCGGTACAGATCGGCGAGCGCGTCGACGGACCGACTCGACGCGGAATCGAATGTTCCATTGGGCAGGACACCCCACCCTCCCGTCTCCCCCGGGCCGGTTAGCCGCTTCGGGTCAGCGCACCTGAGAAGTCGTCGTCCCTAGCCCTCGTCTCGGCGGAGACGCCGAGCCCAGGCCACGGATGCGGCGGTCCCGGCCAACACCACTCCGCGCTTCAACCAGCGACGCCGGCGGGGAGGGCGTGGATGGTGGGCGACGATGACGGTCGCCCGCACCGAGTTGTCGATCCGTGCCGCTGTGATCGGCTTTCGTTTCGGCTTGTCGACCGAGGCGATGACCAGTCTCGGGTCCTCGCATCGATGACACGGCGTCACCGACCCGTCCGACCCGATCGGCTGGTCCGGTTCGTCCTCGGTCGCGGCGAGTATCGCCACCTCTCGAACCCTTGTGGGTTGGACCCGGTCCGGGTCCTCGGTGGGGATCGGTGCCGCCTCTTCCTCGCCGTAGGCCAGCGTGACGAAGAGCCGTCCCGGCTTCGAGGCGGTGAGGTCGAGGTCGATCCGCTTACTGACCACGATCTCGCGCCCGCAGCAGTCGAGGGCGACCCCCGGCTCGACCACCACCCGGCCCGACGGAGGTCGGGTCGGCTCGACCCCCAAGCCGCAGACGGTCCCGTAACCGTGGAGGCGGTTGTGGGAGCGGATCCGATCGAGCAGGTACTCCTGCTCCTCGCCGAAGTCCTCGGGTTGGAGAAGCTGGCCGGTGAAGTAGCGAGGCCGCGCCATGACCCGATCGCCACACGGCGCTTCATTTGTCACGAGAGGCCCCCCGGACTCACCGAGGTCCCGACGCGTCAAGCGTCAGCTCAGTGCTCGCGATTGTCGACGTCGACGTCTTTCTTGATGTACTCGGTGTGCTCTTCCTTCTTGGTGCTGGTCATCGCCACCAGGGTGAGAATCGCACCGAGCCCTCCGACCACCATCAGGATGATCCCGATCGTGTTGAGGTTGAACCCTTCCGCTTCCACCGACACCGCGAACGCCAAGATGGCGCCCACTGCGATGAGGAAGAGCGAACCTCCGAAGCCTGCATTCCTGCTCACTTCATCTCCTAACTGTTGATTCTCCCTCTACTGCGGATCCGGCGCTGCCTGCGATCCGGGGAGAAGGCACGAATTCGTGCCTTACCCATTGTGGCACCGGTTCTAAGCGGTTTTTGTGTTGCGGCCACGTAGACACGATTGTGGCCCCCGCCCCGGATTCGGTCGCGGAGCGGTGATCGTCGAGAAACCGCACAGCTGATCATCGGACCGGCCAGGGCTGCCAAGGGGACGGTGAGGTCAAATCCTCCGCCGAGCATCCCCGAAGTCGATCGGGTCGAGACGCTTGTCTCCGAGACGCCAGATCTCACGCTGTTCGCCGCGGAACACGATGGCGATGGTTCCCAGCATCGTGCCCTCGCTGTCGACGTCGTGGGTGTAGTAGACCTGGTGCTTCCAGTCGTCCTCACGCTCGGGCTGGTTGACCTCTGTGGCGATCGGCTCCTTCACCTCCCGGATCACCTCCTGGGTGAGCAGATGGGGAAAGCCGTGGGTGCTGTCCGTCCGAGACCGGCTCGAGACCAACACGATCGAGGCGGAGAATCGCTCCATGAGCTCGAGGTTGACCCCTCGCTTCGAACCGTGATGGGAGACTTTGACCACGTCGGTGTTGAGGAGGTCCTTGGTGCCGGTCGCGGCAGCAATGGCCTTCGCCGCCTCCGTGCTCGAAGAGGGCAGGTAGGGGAAGTCGACCATGACGTGGGACCACGACAGTGTCTGGGCGTCACCACCGAGGATGAGAGTCGAAGTGGGCCCACCGTCCTCGACGAGGCGGCCCTGGTCGTCACGCGTCGTCGCCCGGGCGGCGGGATGGTCGATCCGCAACGAGATGGACGAATCGTTGATCTCGGTGCCGTAGGAGTCGAAACGGTTGCGGAGGCCGACCGCCGGGGACAGGACGGTGACCAGGGTCCCGCCGATCCAACGACGCAACCCGGCTGTCGGCTGGGCATAGGTGATCTCGGCGCGACGGTCCTGGAGCTGTTTCATCAGGGTCGTGTAGGCGGCGATGGGGTGGTAGTAGCCGGGGTCCCAGAACTCGGTGATCCGGTCCCCGTGGGTCCGGAACAGGTTGGGCATGTTGCTGATGTGATCCTGGTGGGGATGGGTGGCGACGACCAGTGCGATATCGGGTTCCTGCCCGTCGAGCACGCCCCGGTTGGTCAGCTCGGTGATCAGCCGAACCACCTTGTCCGTGTAGGCATCGATGACGATCACCTTGCGCCTGCCCTCGACCAAGGGCAGGACGACCAACTGGGAGTCGCCGTCACCGACGTTGCACAGGAAGTAGACCCAGGAGTCAGCGTCCAGCGAGGCGAGGAGATCGCCCCCAACCAGCCGGTCAACAGGAATATCGCCCACGGTCAAACACTCGGACTGGCCACGGCACCGGGGACCGATGGCCGGGCCGGCTCGACTCTGCTCTCCGGCTCGGCTTCGGCTCGTGCGTCCTCTGGCTCCGCCGACTGGCCGACATCCCTCGACTCCAACACCTCTTCTCTCACTTCCTCCTCGATCTCCGGCTCCAGCTCCAATTCGGCACCTGCGGTCATCAGGTCGGCACGGGCCATCGATGATCCGGTGACCGCCCAGGCCATTGCCGCCTTTGCCTCGCCGCGGGCGGCAAAGGTGACGTCGACCAGCTCCCCGTTCAGCTCCACGTTGTCGGCCGGAGCCCAATCGGCAGCCGCCCGAAACCAGAAGACATCCCCGACTCGAAGCGGTCGATCGGGGGCGAGCTGTTGTCGATCCGCCCTCTCCTCACTCACCCTTGAATGAAGGGCGGAGGCGTCGAGAATCAGCTCCGAATCGGAAGGATCGTCGAGCAAGGCCTCGCTCCCCGCTTCGGGGCCGGGGAACACCAGCCTGTCATCGGCATCCACCGACGGCCACGATGAGATCACGAGCCGGACCCGATTGCTGTCGATCTCGTCGACGACCAGGTGGTAGTCACTGGCCCGGGGCTCTATCTCGTCGAAGGGATTGCTGGCTTGGTCCGGGGCCGTCGGGTTCCACAGCTGCTCACGTCTGGCCATGTCCGTCCTCTTCCCTCGGCCGTGCGCGGATACGGGCCGGCTCCCTGCGTCCCACGCCCCCGATCGACCGAGTCTCGCGCCGCCGTCGAACTGCTGTCAAGGGTTGAGCGGAGGCGAGGACACACCCGCGGGGTTACCACCTCCGAGCGATCTGAGCGGGCAACGATGGCGCTGGTCAGAGCCGATCCAGCTCGGCCCTCTCCGCTTCGAGGGCGGAGACCATCTCATCGAGGGTGCCGTCGGCCATGGCCAATGCGAGCACGAGCCGGTCTCTCACCGAGCGGGCGAACCCGCTCCGATAGGTGAAGCCGGAGGTCTTCTGCCGGTTGGAGACCCCGAGGTATGAGGCGCCCCACCCCTGGGCCACGGAGTCCGAGTTGAACACATCGACGGTCTTGGCGTACTCCCAGGCCCGTCTTCGGTCCGGCGAGGTGTAGACCACACGATCCGTTGTGATCAGTGCCGTTCCCCCGGAGTGCACGATTCTCTGCACCTCGGGTCTGGAGACGAAGTTGCCGTTGTGGACCCCGGACCGGTAGGACACTCCCAGGGTGACCCGGTAGCCCACCCCGCGCGAGTCTCCCTGGTCGGCGCCACCGGTCGCTCTGAGCTCGACGATGCCGGAGCCACGGAGGACCATGAGCACGCACTCATCCGGCCTGGGCTTGACCCCGAGCTCCTCCTGCTCGACCGGTCGGCACAACCGATCCAGGTTGTTCGCCATGTAGAGAAGCTCCTCGATGTGGTTCTTCTCTTCGTTCCAGGCCGCGTGATCACGGTCGAAGTCGGCCGTCTCGGAGACGTAGCGCCCTTTGATGCCCCTAAAGATCACAGACCCCCGGGTCGCGGTGCGGGGAGCATTCTCCATGAGAGTCGAGCCGGCATCAAGCGGGTGACACCTGAGCCGCCCATGTCACACGGATAGCTTGGGGACGGTGAATGTCACTCCCGACACCCGTTATGCCAAGAGCGGTGACGTGCACATCGCATATCAGACGGTGGGCGAAGGCCCCGACCTGATCTACTGCTCGGGGCTCTTCTCCAACCTCGACGTGATGTGGGAGGAGCCGCGTTGGGCCCATCTCCTCGGTCGCATGGCCTCCTTCGCCCGGCTCACCGTGTTCGACATGCGCGGCGTGGGTGTGTCCGACCGGGGCTCGGAGATCCCGATCCTCGAGCGTCAACGCGACGACCTGGGGGCGGTCATGGACGCGGTAGGAATGGAGGCCGGGACCGTCTTCGGCGTGGCCAGGGCGGGCAGCATGTCGATGTTGTTCGCGGCCACCCATCCGCAGCGGACCCAGGCGCTCCTTCTCTACGCCCCGACGGTCAAGGGGGTGGCTTCGGCCGACTTCCCTTCGGCGATGAGCCCCGACGACGAGGCGGGCTTCCCCGACCGCTTCGTGGCGGACATGGGGACCGGAAGGAATCTCTCCTTTCAGGCGCCTTCATTGGCCGGGGACGAGCGTTTCGTCAGATGGTGGGCCCGTTTCGAACGGCTGGTCGCCACCCCGGGCGCCTATCGGGAGCTGGCCCAGATCCTGACCGACCTCGATGTCCGCCAGGTACTTCCCACCATCCACGTTCCCACCCTGGTCCTGCATCGGAGCGGCGACCTCGTCGTGCCCTCGGCACAGGGTCGGTATGCGGCCGAGCACATCGCCGAAGCCCGGTACGTCGAGCTGGCCGGTGGCGACCACCTCCCCATCGCCGGGGACACCGACGCCTTGTTGGACGAGGTGGAGGAGTTCGTCACCGGCAACAGACCGGTTCCGAAGACGAACCGAATCCTGGCAACGGTCATGTTCACCGACATCGTCGACTCCACCGCCCACCAGGCCGGTCTTGGCGACCGGGAGTGGAAGCGGCTGATGGAGACCCACAATCAGATCGTGCGGCGCAGCCTGGCCCGGCTGGGAGGGCGGGAACAGGATACGGCCGGGGACGGGTTCTACGCCGTGTTCGACGGCCCTGCCCGAGCCATCGAGTGCGCCCGGGAGATCATGGCCGATCTCAAGCCTCTGGGCATCGAGGTCCGGGCCGGGGTTCACACCGGGGAATGCGAGATCGCCGACGGTAAGTGCGCCGGGCTCGCCGTCTCGATCGGGGCCCGGGTCATGGCCAAGGCCGGACCGTCCGAGATCCTCGTCTCCCAGACCGTCAAGGACCTGACCACCGGTAGCGACCTCCTCCTCGAGGCGGCCGGCGAGCACGAGTTGAAAGGGATCCCGGACCGCTGGCGGCTCTACCGGGTGGCGTGAGGTCGGGGCGAGCCCCGAGCGGGCCAGCCTCGTATGCGGTCTCGTCTCCAAGTCGGAGCTCGGGGCAGGATCAGATCGGCTCTCGGCTGAGGAACCGCTCGAGCACGTTTCTGGTGACGACCGACACGTTGTTGTCGTACCCGTTGTGGGAGAGAGCCCCGACCCAGGCCATCGACCCGACGGAGAAGACCGCCCCGCCGTTGTCGGTCGGCATCAGAACCATGTCCGCCCGGACGCGCGGATTGTTGGCCGAAGTGACATCGAGCCCCGTCCCGATGGTGTCCTCCACCACGATCACATAAGAGTCGTTGAGATCCTCACAGGTGGCCAGCCTCATCGCCTCGGCGGGGCTGCCGAGAGCGGGATCCCATCGGTCGACTTCGTCGCCGACGCACCCACCCATGATGAGGCCGAAGTCACCGATCGGCTGATCGACGTCGACGCCGCCGAAGACGAAGTCGGCTCGACCTGGGACCGGCTGGACAACCCAATAGGCCCCTGCGATGCCTCCCCAGCCCGAGGCGGCGAACCCGACCCCGACCAACTGATTGGGCGGCCTACCCCGGTGCCGCCACAGCCCGCCCTTCTCGGAGGTGAAGCTGTGGTATTCGTCGCCCGGCGACGATTCCCAGGTCCGAGACCCTGCATACCCACGGCGCACCTCGATCACATCGGCCTGGCCCGGCGGGGAGCTGGTGACCCAGTAGAAGCCGTTCCCCCCGAGATACATGAGACGACCACCCCCCGAGACATACTCACCGACCGCGTCCAACATCCGGCCGGTGACGTACTCCGGATGGCTCCCGGTCAACACCACCTGATAGGCGGCAA
>DASUSU010000307.1:0-7456 GCA_036374915.1 Acidimicrobiia bacterium
CGGTCGAGGATCTCCGCCTTGGCCGAGACGATCCTCTCCTCGGTCCTGAAACGCTCGAGATGTACCGGTCCCACCGCGACCAGGGCCGATACGTCCGGAGGGATCCAGCTGGTCAAATCTGCGATCTCGCCGGCCCCGTAGGTCCCCATCTCGGCGACGAACACCTGGGTGCCCGGGACCAGATGCTCGTTGATGGCCCGGGCCAGGCCCATCCGGTTGTTGAACGAGGCCGGGCTGACCACGGTGCGAAATGCGCCGGCGAGGAGATGGCCGACGTAGAGCTTGGTGGTCGTCTTCCCGTACGACCCGGTGATGGCGACCACCTTGGCCCCCGAGCCCTTCAGCCGGGCGGCGGCCTGATCGACCCAACGACTCCCCAGGCTCTGCTCGACCGGGGCGAGGAGCACCAGGGCCAGATCGATCAGGGCGGGGAGCAGGAAGAGACCGAGGGCCACGAGGAACGGCGAGGCGACCAGCGCTCCGGCCAGGTAGAAGCCGAGCGCCATCGCCCCGGCCAGGATGGCGAGACGTCTCAGCCGCCCGGTCCAGGCCAGAGGCGAGGTTCGCCCTCTGACGGTCAAACCGACCGGCCCCAACTGGGCCACGGGGACCAGAAAGGCCAACCATGGGCTCCACAGCGACCCGGCGAGCCCGAGCAGCGCCAGCCCGGCGAGACCGAGGTTGAGCGGCCCGCTCCGCCACCAGCGGGCGGCGAACCTGGTCACCGATGGCGGCAGGTAGTGCTCCCGCTGGGCCACCCTGAGCCAGCGGAGCCCGGCGGGGACCGTGGCCAGCCCGCACACCGCGGCGAGCGCCCAGGTCAAGAGCGGAGGACTCCCTGAATGACCCGGCGCATCGCCTCGGGCGCTTGGACCGGCACGAGATGGCCGACGCCGGGGAGGATCTCCAACTCGGCCGCGGCACCCGAGTGCCGCATGACCCGCAATGCCATCTCGGCCACCTCGACCGGCACTTCCTGGTCGTCCTCTCCCCAGAGCAGGACCACCTGGGACCGGATCTGGCGCAGCTGGGGCTCGTAGCCCTCGTTGATCAACTTGACCAGGACGTCTCGCATCACCCCGCTCGCCGCCCGGTAGTCGGGCGAGCCGCGGCCGCGGCGGATCCGCTCCATCCTGTCGTCGGACACCAAACCGACCCGATTGAAGAAGCGGATCAGCCGATACCCGGCCGACGGCCGGCGGGCCGGGTGGACACGGAGCAGGGGCGCACCGGTGAGGACCAGGGGGCCGACCCGTCCGGGATGGGCCGCAGCCAGGCAGACTGCGACCCGCCCCCCGAACGAGTGGCCGACAACCACCGGGGGCTGCTCGAAGATGTCGAGGATCGGGGAGATCAGTGCGGCGTAACCCTCGGCGCCGATCGGCTCCGACGGTGGTGGAGAGGCCCCGAATCCGGGCAAATCGAGGGCGAGGGCATCAAAACCGGCCAATGACGGGGCAAAGTCGCTGCCCCGCCGGCCCCAACCGTGCAGGGCGAGAATCCGGGGCGGAGCGTCGCCAAACGTCTCTGCGAACAGTGCGCCGTCAGCAAGCGCGCGCAAAGCCACGTATCTAGTCCTCGGTCGGAGATGCCGAGAATACAGTCGAAAGGCATCCATTCAGGGATATGGACGGGATTACACCGACTACGCATCAGGCGATGGCGCGGTTCCGGGCGTCACTGCTTCGGCGCGCCTCGGCGGTGGCCTGGGTGGTCCTGATCATCATCGCCGCCCAGGCGGTTCGACAGGAGGTCTACACCCGGAGGGAGTTCTGGATCCCGATGGCAGGTCTCGCCGCCATGCTGATCGTCTCCGCCCTCACCCGGTGGGACCGGCCAATGGCGACCCGGCACGCCCCCTGGATCGCGGTCGGCTGGCTGACCGTGCTGATCCTGGGCATTTCCTCCTTCGCCCTCATCGAGGCATTGGAAGGCACCGCCACCCCGATCCTCTACGGGATCGCCGCGGTGTCCGGTCTGCTCCTCACCTGGTGGGCCCATGCGTTCATGACCGTCCTCATCGGGCTGGCGATCTCCTTCGTCGCCTTCGGGGTCGGTGACGCCGATGCCATCCAAGACGTGGTGGCCCCGGTGCTCACCGTGGCGGTGGTGTCGGCGGCGACCGCATTGATCGGCATGGAGTTCGAGCGGGAGGCGGTCCGGTCCGCATCGCGGGAAGGTCAGATCGACCAGCAGCGCCTCGACTTCGAGCGCTTGTACGCAGTCAGCGCCACCCTGGCCCGGGCCGAGTCGCTGGCCGAGATCGTCCCCCATCTGGTCGGGACCATCTGCAAGTACCTGGATGCCCAGGTGGGAGTGGTCCTGCTCTACAACGCGGAGCGTCACCGGCTCGAGGTGATGAGCCCGATCTGGGTCAACGGATATCCCCTCGACACCGATCCGATAGTGCTCGACGTGGCTTCACCGGCGATCGTCGCCCAGGTGTACCGCTCGGGGAGGCCTTTCCTGGTCAAGGAGGTCGATCAGGACACCGACGCCCACACCCTGATCAACGAGCTGGGCTTGAGTCAGGCGTTGATCGCGCCGTTGAAGGTTGAGAACCTGCGGGTGGGCGTGATCATCGTCGGCGACCCCTACGTCGGCACCTTCCAGGAGGGTCAGCTCGACCAGCTCGGGTCGCTGGCGGCGCCGGCGGGGCTGGTCCTATCCCAGATCGGCAGGTACGAGGCCCAGGCGGAGATGGCGAAGAGGCTGGAGGAGGTGGCGCAGATGAAGACCGACTTCGTCTCGACTGTGAGCCACGAGCTGCGCACCCCGCTCACCTCGATCATCGGGTCCCTGGACACGGTGAACCGCCCCGAGCTGGCCCCGACCGAGGCGACCGCGGTGCAGCTCCTTTCGACCGCGCGCCGTCAGGCGGGCCGTCTCCAGCGTCTCATCGACGACCTGCTGGTCGTCTCCCGGATCGACCGCGGGGCGATCCCGGTCCATCTCGAGCCGGTGACCTTGAAGCAGGCGTTCGAAGAGGTGAACCGCGTGGTCTCGATCGAGCCGAGCTACACCATCGAGCCCGACGACCTGACCGTGGAGGCCGATCGGGACCATCTCAGCCGGATCCTGATCAATCTCGTGGAGAACGCCGCCAAGTACGCAGTGGGGAGCCCGGTCGAGCTGTACGCCTGGGAACGCCCGCGCAAGGCGGTGATCGCGGTCGTGGACCATGGGCCTGGCATCCCCGAAGAGGAACGGGATCGGGTCTTCGAGCGCTTCACCCAAATCGACCAGTCCGACACCAGGTCGAAGGGAGGCACCGGCCTCGGTCTCTCCATCGTCAAGAGCCTGGCCGAGGTGATGCGGGGTGCGGTCAGGGTGGAGGCCACCGAGGGTGGCGGTGCGACGTTCGTGGTCGAGTTGCCCCTGGCCCCGTCGATGCTGAGGGCGGACAGGCGCTAGGGGCCTGCGGTCTCCCCCGGGCCGACCGCGATGGCGTGAAACCCGCCATCGACGTGGACGACTTCTCCCGATGTCATCGCGGCCCAATCGCTGAGCAGGACACAGACCATCCGGGCCACCGGCTCGGGGTTTGCCCCGTCCCAGGCCAGCGGGGCGCGCTCCTTCCACACCCGGTCGAAGGCGTCGAACCCCGGGATCGACTTGGCGGCGACGGTGCTGAGCGGGCCGGCCGACACCGCATTGACCCTGATCCCGTGTGCTCCCAGATCTCGGGCCAGATAGCGGGTGACCGAGACCAGCGCCGACTTGGCCACCCCCATCCAGTCGTAGGCGGGCCAGGCCTGGGTGTTGTCGAAGTCCAGGGTGACCAGGGCGCCTCCCCCTGCGGCCTGCATCAGCGGGAGCAGGGCAACCGCCAGCGTCTTGTAGGAGAAAGCGGAAGTCATGAAGGCGGTCTGGGCCGACTCGGGGGGTGTGCTCAGGAAGTTCCCGCCCAAGGCGTCGTCGGGTGCGTAGGCGATGGCATGGAGCGCCCCGTCGACACGGCCCCATCGCTCGGTCAGGTCGTCGACCAGCGAGACGACCTGGGTCGGGTCGTTGATGTCGAGCTCCAGGACGTTGCAGGGGTTGGGCAGACGCTGCACCGATCGCTCGGTGATCCTGAGGCCGCGTCCGAACCCGGTGGCCACGATCTCGGCCCCCTCCTCCTGGGCGATCCTGGCAACGTGCCAGGCGATGGAGTCGTCGGTGAGGATCCCGGTTATCAGCAGTCTCTTGTCCTCGAGCAGCATCGCCACCTCCTAGGGGCCGGTCAGACTAGAAGTTGCCGCCGAACGTCAGTATCCCCCGGATGCTGAGCCCCATGGTGAACAGGAGGAGCAGCCCGTAGTAGAGGGCCGGCCGCTTCCGGAACTGGGCCCGGTAGATGTAGGCAAAGGAGAAGGTCACCGCGATTACGACACCGTAGAAGACGTGCTGGTTACCGGGGTCGACCCCGCCGGTGGCCACGATCACCCCGACCACGATCTGGAGGAGCAGGGCGACGACGGCGGCCCCGACCCCGTAGTAGAAGACAGCGGGAGGCGGCTGGCGATTGCGCAGGAGCACTCCCCAGATCCCGACCAGACCGCTGATCCCGGCCGCGATGTAGCCCCAGGTGGTGTGGAACTCAGACACGAAAAATGAGCTTAGGGACCCAGGTTCTTTCCCCTGCCGACCCCTATACAATCGGCGGGAGGAGGCTGGAACATGTTCGAGGCGGTGGAGTTCACAGAGGTACGTGACCGTGAGGAGCCCGATCAGAGGGTCATCGGCACGTTCCCGGACGAGATCGGTGCGGTGGAGGCGACCAGGACGGCCAAGGCGGCGTTCGCCGAGTCAGGCTCGGAGGATTTCGCCTGGTGGGTGGTCCGTCAGCCCGGGGCGAGGCTGGCCCAGTTCATCTCCGATTCGAGGAGCGACAAGGAGTTCGTGCTCGACCTGACCACGGGTCAGCTCATCGAGGTCTGAGACCGTTCCGATCGGACGGCGCGGTGCGTCCGCGATCGACGGATGGCGCTCGGCTCACTCCATGAGCAGGTCGGCGTAATCCTGTCTGACCACCTTCTTGTCGAACTTGCCGGTGCCGGTCTTGGGGATCTGATCGATGAAGATCACCCGGTCGGGCAGCCACCACTTGGCCACCCGTTCCTCCAGGAAGGCGAGTAGGTCAGACTCCTCGACCTCGGCGCCGTGACGGGGGACGACGAAGGCGACCGGGCGCTCCTGCCACTTCACGTGCTTCAGCCCGACCACCGTTGCCTCGGTCACGTCGGGATGGGCCATCAGGGCGTTCTCGAGGTCGATCGACGAAATCCACTCACCGCCCGACTTGATCACGTCCTTGGCCCGATCGGTGATCTTGATGTATCCCTCGGGGGTGATCTTGCACACGTCACCGGTGCGCAGCCATCCGTCCTCGAACGACTGGGCGGAGCGGTTGTCCTTGTAGTACTCGGCGGCGATCCATGGGCCACGGATGAGCAACTCGCCGAAAGCCTCCCCGTCGTGGGGCAACTCCTCCCCGATCTCGTCGACGATCTTGATCTGGAGACCGGGAACGGGCATGCCCGCGGTCTCGAGGAAGTCGAGCTGGCGCTGCAGGTCCCAGCCCTCCATCTCCGGCTTGAGCAGGCTGGTCGACGCCACCGGGTTGGTCTCGGTCATCCCCCAACCCTGAACGACCCGTATCCCTCGAGCCGTCCAGTACCACTCGATCATGGCCCTGGGCACGGCCGAGCCGCCGCAGAGAAAGGCCCGGATCGAGGACAGGTCGACCTCAGGGTGTGCCTCCAGGTACTGCTTGATCCCGAGCCAGACAGTTGGCACCCCGGCGCTGAAGGTGACCTTCTCCTTCTCCAGCAGGGGCACCAGGCCCTCCGGGCTCAGGTCCGGGCCTGGATAGGTCAGCTTGGCCCCCTGGGTCACCGCCATGAACGGATAGCCCCAGGCGGCGGCATGGAACATGGGCACGACGGGGAGGACGTTGTCGGTGGGGAGCATGGCGTAGTTGGCCAGGTTGGAGATGGTGTGCAGGTAGGTGGAGCGCTGGGTGTAGGCGACGCCCTTGGGATTCCCGGTGGTACCCGACGAGTAGCAGAACATCATCGGCGACCGCTCGTCCAGCAGCGGCCAGGGCCCATGCTCCTCGACCTCCCCGATCAGGTCCTCGTAGGCGATCGAGCCCGGGATGGCGTCGGACGGGGCATCGCCCATGACCACATAGGTCTCCACCTTCTCCAACTGGCTGGTGATCGGCGCCAGGAGCGGGGCCAGGTCGGGATCGACGAACATGATCCGGTCCCCGGCGTGGTTGACGATGTAGGCGATCTGGTCGGCGAAGAGCCGGATGTTGACGGTGTGACAGACCAGCCCGGTGTTGGCGGTGGCCCAGTACAGCTCATGGTGACGCCGGTTGTTCCAGGCGAAGGTCCCCACCGGGTCTCCCGGAGACAGTCCCAGCCCCTTCAGGGCGGTGGCGAGGCGGCGCACCCGCGCGTCGGTTTCCCCGTAGGTGGTCCGCACCTGGGATCGATCCGACTCGACCGAGACGATCTCCTGGTCGGGATGGAGCCAGACCGCCCGGTCGTAGAGGGTGGACAGGTTGAGCGGGAAGTCGTCCTGCATGTGAGGCATCAGGAGCCCCCGAGCAGTTTCCGTTTCTCGGCCTCGAATTCGGCGTCGGTGAGCTTTCCCTCGTCGTGAAGCCTGGAGAGGGTTGCCAGCTGGGCGGCCGGGCTCTCGGGGGCGGCCCGACCACCACCCGACTCCATCTCCATCTTGCGCCCTTCCCGGACCTCGTAGATCAGGGACTGGACCCGCTCCGGATCGGGGATGTCGCTGTATCGAGACTGACCGTGTGTGCCGGCCGATTCGATGAGCAGGTCGCCGGTCCCGAACAGACGCTCGAACATGGACTGGGTGAAGGTCACGTCGTTGATCACCTCGAGCGGGATCTCCTTCCCCGCCTTTGCGATCAGGCCGGTGCGATGGATCAACCGCTCGTTGGTGATCACGTGCTGTGTCGTCCACCAGCGAATGAATCCTGCGATCACCACCACGAACCAGGCGACGAGGAGAGCGACGATCGCCCACCCGCCCCAGCTGAAGCCCTGGATGGCGATCAGGACGACCAACACCAGGACGAGGATGGAGAGCAGACCCTCCCGGGCTATTCGCGACCAGTGGGGCCTGAACTCACTCTGGACGGTCTCCCCCGGGCTGAGAAGCTTCTCTGGGTAGCGCATGTTCCCAGGCTACCGATCCACGCCCCGCCCCGACGCCCGCGCCGGAGTCGCCTCCCTCGAACCCGATTCAGAGAAGCCCGAGGGACCTCACCCCGGGCGGGGGGTTGCAGGGGGGTCCCTCCCCCGCCGGTAACCAGCGAACCTCTCAAACCCGATTCAGAGATGCCACCAGAACCTCGCCCCGGGCGGGGGGTTGCAGGGGGCTCACCCCCCCGCAGTCAATACCGCAGCGCGCCAACCCCCCAAACCCGATTCAG
>DASUSU010000308.1:0-2228 GCA_036374915.1 Acidimicrobiia bacterium
GGGCGGACACCTCCATCTCGCGACGGACCGGGGTCACCCTCTCCGGCTCGTACTCCCCGTTCGAGCATTGTCCGAAGGCGATGGGCAGGCCCGGGTCTTCGTCGCGCCACGATCGTGACATCTGCCTCGATTCTGCCCGTCACCGCGAGGTATGGGGCCGATTCTTTATGCAGCCCGTCACGTATGCGTGACACCCTGCATTAGGAACGCAGTTACGACCCCGGGTTTCGCCAGGGGTAGGGGTGTTACCTAATCTCCGGCAGCGATGAGTCAATGGTCGGAGGCCACTCAGGAGCGCGCCCGGGAGATCATGGCGCGCTATCCGCAGAAGCGGTCGGCGGTCATGCCGTTGCTCTATCTGGCCATGGCCGAGGAGGGCCACCTCAGCGACGCGGGCATGGAGGAGGTGGGCCGCTGGGTCGGCATCACCCCGGCCCAGGTGCAGGCGGTGGCCACCTTCTACACCATGTACAAGCGCAAGCCGACCGGGAAATACCTGATCTCGTGCTGCACCTCGATCTCCTGCATGCTGCTCGGTGGTGACGACGTCCTCCACGCGGTCGAAGACGAGTCGGGTGTCCCCCACGGCGAGACCGATCCCGAAGGGCTGGTTTCGGTGGAGCACGTCGAGTGCATCGGCGCCTGCGGGGGAGCGCCCGCCCTCCAGGTCAACTACGAGCTGGTCGAAGGCGTGACCCCGGACAAGGCCCGGGAGCTGGTGAGATGGCTCGGCAATGCCCGGCCCGAGGTGGTCTACGGAGACGAGATGCAGGAGCTGTTCGGCGGTGTACGCAGCTTCGACTGGGCGATCAGGGAGGAGAACGGGGCGATGGGCCCCTATCCGGCCTTCCAGCCGCTGGGCACGGTTGGAAGCGAGGAAAAGGCTTGACGACGCCACTGGTTGTCACCAAGCGGATGTCCGAGTTCCCCGCCGACTCGCACACCATCGACCGCTACGAGGCGACCGGCGGATACGAGCAGGCTCGCCGCGCCCTGGGGATGACCCGGGACCAGCTGGTCGAGGAGATCAAGGCATCCGGGCTCCTCGGGCGTGGTGGGGCCGCCTTCCCCGCCGGGATGAAGTGGAGCTTTCTCGCCCCGGCCCGGCCATCGTTCCTGGTGGTCAACGGGGACGAGTCGGAGCCGGGCACCTTCAAGGATCGCCAGCTCCTGGAGCGGGACCCTCATCAGATGCTGGAGGGGGTGATCATCACCGCCATCGCCAACGAGGTTCACCACGCCTTCGTCTACATCAGGGGCGAGTACCCCAAGCCGGCCCGCCGGGTCCAGGCCGCGGTGGACGAGGCTCGTGCCCGGGGCTACCTGGGCCGCGGGATCTTCGGCTCCGACTACGACCTGGAGTTGACGGTCCACCTCGGCGCCGGCGCCTACATCTGCGGCGAGGAGACCGCCCTGATCAACAGTCTCGAGGGCCTGCGCGGCGAGCCCCGCCTCAAGCCGCCCTACTTCCCCGCCGCCAAGGGTCTGTACATGCAGCCCACCATCGTCAACAACGTGGAGACGATGTCGAACCTGCCCCACATCCTGGCCATGGGATCGGAGGAGTTCACCCGGATCGGGCACCCCGACGACACCGGGACCTTCCTCATCTCGGTCTCCGGCCACGTCAACCGGCCGGGAAACTACGAGCTCCCCCACGGAATCACCTGGCGTCATCTCATCTATGAGATCGCCGGCGGCATCCCCGGCGATCGGGAGCTCAAGGCCATCATCCCCGGCGGAGCGTCCGCCCCGTGGTTCGTGCCCGAGATCCATCTCGACGACCAGATCACCAAGGACGTGTGTGCCGAAGCCGGATCGATGCTCGGCTCCGGAGCCGTGATCGTCATGGACGAGACGACCTGCATGGTGCGGGCCGCCGAGCGCATCGTTCGCTTCTTCGCCCACGAGTCGTGCGGTCAGTGCACTCCATGTCGGGAGGGAACCACCTGGATGGAGATGATCCTGCGCCGGATCGAAGAGGGCCAGGGACGGCCGATCGACCTCGATCTCCTCCTCGACGTCTCCGACAACATCAGTGTCGGTCTCAACTGGCCTCCGAAGATGACCACCATCTGCCCCCTCGGCCCGTCGGCGGTGTCCCCGATCCTCGCCCTGCGCGACTACTTCCGCGACGAGGTCCAGGCCCACGTGGAATTGGGCGGTTGCCCATTGGAACTGGAGAAGGCTGCAGTATGACGATGGCGCGATCCCGACCCGGCGCGACT
>DASUSU010000309.1:0-10217 GCA_036374915.1 Acidimicrobiia bacterium
GGTGGTGGGGTCTGGCTGTACGACGGCGCCTCGATCTCCGAGGAGCCGGTGCTCGACATCGCCGACCGGGTCAGGGACAGCGGCGAGCAGGGTCTGCTCTCGATCGCCCTGCATCCCGAGGACCCGAGCCGCTTCTATCTCCACTACTCCGATGTCAACGGCGACACCGTGGTCTCCGAGTTCGTGCTCACCGCGCCGGACCGGGCCGACCCCTCCAGCGAGCGGGTGTTGCTCCAGGTGGGCCAGCCGGCAGGCAATCACAACGGGGGCATGCTCCAGTTCACCCCCGATGGAGCGCTCCTCCTCGGTCTGGGCGACGGCGGGGGAGCCGGCGACCGCTTCGGAAACGGGCAGAACCCGGACACCCTGCTCGGCGGTCTCGTCTCGATCGATGTCGACGGGGGCTCCGATCCTGTCCTGTTCGCCATGGGCCTGCGCAACCCGTGGCGTTTCTGGATCGACGAGAACGTCGTCTACGTCGCCGACGTCGGTCAGAACGCATATGAGGAGATCTCGGTGGCTCCGCTCCAGCCTGGCCTCAACTTCGGCTGGCCCATCGCCGAGGGCCTTCATTGCTTCTCCCCGTCCTCAGGTTGCGACACCTCGGGCCAGGTGATCCCGATCCTCGAGGTCGAGCACGGCGACGCCGGCACCTGCTCCATCACCGGCGGAGTCGTCTATCGGGGAGGAGCGATTCCTCAGCTCCAGGGTCATTACTTCTACTCGGACTACTGCGGCGGCTACCTGAGGAGCCTCCTCCATGTCGACGGCGCGGCAACCGAGTTGCGGGATTGGACCGAACAGGTGGGGGTGCCGGGCGGGGTGACCGGCTTCGGCGTCGACGGCGCCGGCGAGATGTACGTCGCCACTACCGGGCAGCTCCTCGAGGTAACCGTCGGCGGCTGACCCGCGCGAGATATTCTCGGCCCATGCCGACGTTGTTCACCCGGGTCATCGACGGCGAGATACCGGGCACGTTCGTGTGGAAAGACGAGCACTGCGTCGCCTTCCTCTCCATCAACCCGCTCAAGCGCGGTCACACCCTGGTGGTGCCGAGGATGGAGATCGACCACTGGCTCGACTGCCCCCCCGAGCTCTCCGCTCGTCTCTTCGCTGTCGCCCGCGACATCGGCGCCGCCCTGCAACGGGCGTTCCGGCCGACCAGGATCGGTCTCGTGATCGCCGGTCTCGAAGTGCCCCATCTCCACATCCACCTGGTGCCCATCGACGGCATCCACGACCTCGACTTCGCCAACGCGGCCCGGTCGGTCGAGCGCGAGCAACTCGACGAAGTGGCCTCTGTTATCCGGGCCGAGCTGGAGTCGATGGGACTCACCGGGGTCACCGACTAGTGCCCCGACCACCAGGGCACTAGGTGGAAGTCTTCTTCGGGGGGATCAGCTCCCTCCTCTACGGTGCGGCCGACTTTCTCGGCGGGGAGGGGGCGCGTCGGGCCCCGGCGGCGGCGATCGTGTTCTGGGCCGGTGCCGTCAGCTTCCCCTCGATCCTGGTCGTGGCGTTCCTCGTCGGCGGGGAGGCCGGCACCGCCGACTACCTCCTCGGCGCCCTGGCCGGGAGCTCGGGGGCGATCGGCCTGGTATTCCTCTTCGCCGGGCTGGGCCGGGGCCGCGCCGCGTCGGTGGCGCCGGTAGCCGCCGCGGTCGCCGCGATCGTGCCGGTCGTCGTCGCCGTGATCGAGGGTGAGCGCCCCAGCGCCCTCGCCTGGCTCGGTGTGGCGGTCGCCGTGCCTGCCATCGCCTTGTGCGCCTGGGCCGCGGACACCGGGGAAGGGGAACGGGGCGGGGCGGGATACGGGGTGGTGGCAGGTCTCGGCTTCGGAGGCTTCACCGCCTTGATCAGGTTCACCGGTGCCGAGTCCAATCTGCTCCCGCTGGTGACCTCGCGCGCCGCCACGATGCTGGTGGTCCTCGGCCTGAGCGGGTTGGGAGTGTGGCGGCTGACCCGCTTCGGCTCCACCCCGGGTCGGATCGTGATCGGCAACGCCATCCTCGACGTCAGCGGGAACGTCGCCCTCCTCCTTGCCGTCCGGGCGGGCTCGCTTGCCCTGGCCGCGGTGGCGGCCTCCTTCTACCCGGCGGTGACGGTGATCATGGCCCGTGTCGTCAACTCCGAGCTCCTGCTCCGGCGTCAGGTGCTCGGGCTCGCCCTCACCCTCCTGGCGATGACCGCCATCGCCCTCGGCTGATCAGCCCTTCACAACCAGCCAGGTCCCGGTGACCACCAGAGCGATGCCCACCAGCCGGGGAAGGTCGAGTGCTCTCGCCCCGGAAAACCACCCGAAGTGCTCGATCACCGCGCCCAGGACCAGGGTGGCGCCGGTGAACAGGGTCAGACCGGCCCCCAGCCCGAGCCTGGCCACACTGATCCCGAGCGAGGCCACCACCACCAGACCCATGAGACCCGCGGTGAGGGCCCACCAGGGAAGCTCCTTCAGCTCGGAGAGACGGCTGCTCTGGAACACCAGCATGAGGATGGCGATGGCCAGTCCGCCTCCGGCGTAGGTGACGAAGGTCGAGGCGAGGGTCCCCACCCGCCCCTCCATGACGCCGAGGAACTGCGATTGGAGCGAGCCGGCCAGCCCGCCGAGCACGGCGATCAGCACGACGACGAACAGGTTCATGACGCATCAGCATGGTCGGATCGGGCCGTTTTCCCTGGCATCGTGGCGGTAGGCCCGCATCCCGGGGCCTCTCTCCCAACCTACGATCCCCGCCATCGACTCCCCGATCCGCCTCGGCCGACCAAGACCCGAAGAGAGGCCGTTGGGCCCGGCGCTGGCCACCCTCGTCCTGCTCAAGTTGGTGGTCAACACCGCCCTCCGCTTCGTCTACCCGTTCCTGCCCGCGATCGCCAGGGGGCTCGGCATCGACCTGACCCAGGCCGGCATGTTGGTCTCGGTGCGCTGGGCCAGTTCCCTCACCACCCCGGCGGTGATGACCTTCTCCGGAGACGTCCACCGCACCCGACGCCTCCTCGTCGCCGGTCTGACCATGTTCGGCGCCGGCTCCATCGTCACCGCCTGGACCGGGGTCTTCGTGGGCGCCGTGATCGGGTTCGCCCTGGCCGGCCTGGCCAAGCCGATGATCGACATCGGCTCTCAGCTCTATGTCTCCGAGCGCGTCCCCTATCGGCGCCGGGCCCGTCACCTGGGGGTCTTGGAGGTCTCCTGGGCCGGGGGGCTCCTGGTCGGTGCACCCGCCGCCGGCTGGCTCATCGACCGCTGGAGCTGGGAGGCTCCCTTCTGGGTGCTTGGCTCGCTCGGTTTGGTCGGGATCGGCCTGGCGCTCCTCTTCCTCGACCGCCACGACGAGGCGGCCTCGGGCCGGGCGAGCCGGGCCCCGGACAGCCCCGGCGGTCAGGTGTTGTTGCTCCTCGGGACCATCACCCTGTTCGGCTTCGCTCACGAAGGGGTGCTGGTCACACTCGGGGGATGGCTGGAGGGGAGCTTTGCGATGACCCTGCTCGCGTTGGGCGGGGTGGGAACCTTGCTCGGGGTCTCCGAGCTGGCCGGCGAGGGGGCCATGGTCGCCTTCACCGACCGGATCGGGAAGCGGAACTCGCTGGCTCTGGGCCTGGGCGTGGGCTGTGTCTGCCTGTCCTCGCTCTCCTTCTGGTCCGAGGCGGTCGCCCCGGCTTTGACCGCGCTCGCCCTCGCCACCGTCGCCCTCGAGTTCGGCTACATCTCGGTGATCCCGCTGATGACCGAGCTGCGTCCCCGGGGCAGGACCCGGATCCTGGCCCTGTCGGTCGTGGCCAACGGGCTGGGGCGGATGGCCGGAGACTTCGTCTCCCCCCGGCTATTCACCTCGGGCGGGATGAGACTGGTGACGATCGTGGCCGCCGGCGTCGTCCTGTGCGCGGTGATCCTCGTGCTGGTGGGAGTGAGGGAGGTCAGCGCCGGGGAGCGGTCGCTGGCGGGGCGGGAGCGCTAGCAGCGGCTCTCCGCTCGTATTCGACGATCGTCGACCCGAGATACTCGATGGCCCGGTCGAATCCCTCCCGGGCGTGACTGGTCGTGTAGGCGAGGACCCGGGTCAGCCAGAGCCGGAAGGCGAGTGACTCCCAGGCCGGATCGCCGAGGACGAAGCTGTCGAGGAGGAACCCGTGCACCTGGTGCCAGCGGTCGGCGTCCATGAAGGAGAGGGCGCGATCCGGCCCGGCGCCGAGCATTCGCTCGCCGGTGTCCCCGGGAAGGAGACGGGCCAGCGTCTGCTCCTGATCGGACCAGGGAGCCCCGAGCAGGCGGATCGTCCCCTCCACGTCGTAGGCGACGACCCGCTTGAGGTCCTCGGGAACCGGAGCGGCGGGGTCGCTCCCATGACGGGCGTCGGGGGCCGGCCCGGGCAGGCCGGAGAGGGAAGCGGCGGCGTCGAGGCACTCGACCAGCATCACCCTGAGCTCGTCCAGCGACCCGTACAGGGCATGACGCTTCCCGTCGGGGACGTGGTGCTCGTAGAGACCCAGACCCATTACCGAGGTGGCATACGTGATCACGGTGTCGATCCCCCAGTCCGACCGGTTCCGGACCAGCTCCGATCCGGCCAGCGACTCGACCGCCTCCCGCCCGAGGAGGACCTCGCCGCCTAGGGGCTGGTCGAGCCGGGGGAGAAAGGTTCCCGGGAAAAAACGGGCCAGGGCGGGCCTGGTCACCATCCAGGTGATCATGGCGTCGGTGGCGGCGCGGGGAAACCGGTGTCTCACCACCCCGAACCCGAGGTCGGCCGCCGCCTCGGCCCCCTCGATCCACGAGGAGTCGAAGTTGGTGATGTCGGCGTCGTAGAAATGGACCCGGTCCCGGCCCTGGCCGGCGGCGCGGGCGATGGCGGTGTTCATCCCGTCGCCCTTTCCCGGGCGGAGCCCGCCGATCCGATCCTGGACGATCACCTCGACCGGCTTGGCCCGGGCCGACGCCAGCTCTCGGGCCATGGCCCGCACCGCACGCTCCCCTTCTCCCTCCTCGGTGGCCACCGCCCAAACCTCGTCTATGGCGGGGTGGGCGGCCGCGGTGGCCAGGTTGGCGACGACCAGGGGTGGCGGCTCCGACTTGAACGGGAACACGGCGAGGCTCAACGGAGCCAGGATACGTAACCCCCAACCTGTCCCAGCCTGGGTCTACGCTCGCCGTCATGGAGGAGATGGTTGGTCGTGTGCTCGGCACCGTCGACGCCACGCCGCTCGAGTTCTGGGTCGGGGTCGCCCCCGAGGAGTACCTCGAGCTCGACGATGTCGTCGCCCTGGAGCGGGTCCTCCCCACCGGCGAGCTGGTCAAGATCTTCGGGACGATCAGCCAGGTGCGGGCCCGACACGAAGGTGCCCGCTTCGACTCCGACGTCTTCCTGATCGAGGACGGCGTCCTCCCCGCCGAGGTGATGGAGGCGGCCCAGGTGACGGTCACCCGGGTCGAGCCGGAGATCTTCGTCCCGCCCCGGCCCGGCCAGCCGGTGCGCCGGGCCCGGGACAAGGAGCGCGACCAGGCGCTCTTCTTCGACCGGATGGAGCGGCGCTTCCCCGTCGGCGCCTCCCGCAACGGCGAGCCGTTGTACGCCAACTTCGAGTTCCTCAACGGTCAACGGGGGGCCCACGTCAACATCTCGGGCGTCTCCGGGGTGGCCACCAAGACCAGCTATGCCACCTTCCTGCTCCACTCGGTGTTCACCTCCGGGGTGCTCGGTCAGGCGGCGGTGAACACCAAGGCGTTGATCTTCAACGTCAAGGGCGAGGACCTGCTCCACCTCGATCGGCGCAACACCAGTCTCGACGATGATGCCGAGCGGATCTACCGGTCGCTCGGGCTGCCCGCCCAGCCATTCGGCTCGGTCGGCCTGTTCGCCCCGCCCCGCCCCGGCTCCGACCGTGCCGTGGCCGACGTGAGCAGCCGGTCCGACCTGACTTCCTTCTTCTGGACACTGGCCGAGTTCTGCCACGAGGACCTCATGGTCTTCCTCTTCGCCGATGCCGAGGACGAGCGGGCGCAGTACACGATGGTGCTCTACAACGTGATGGCTCAGCTCAAGCGGGCCGAGCCCGGAGACGGGGGATCGGTCCGGATCGAGGGGGAGACCGTCCGCACCTTCGGCGAGCTCTTCGACCTGATCCGACGAAAGGTCCAGGACGAGGAAACCAGGATCGAGTGGGCCGGGCCGAACATCGGGGCGGGCACGGTCAACGCCTTCGTCCGCCGCCTCCAGGGCGCGGTCCGCCATGTAGAGCGGCTGATCCGGGGAGACATAGCCAACCCGGAGCGGCATCGCATCGAGGTGCAGGGACACCAGGTCACCGTGGTCGACCTGCACAACTTGAACGACCGGGCCAAGCGCTTCGTGGTCGGTGTCGCGGTTCGCCGGGCCTTCGAGGACAAGGAGCGTGCGGGCCAGTCCGACGAGTTGCTCTTCCTGGTGCTCGACGAGTTGAACAAGTATGCCCCGAGGGAGGGGGCGAGCCCGATCAAGGAGGTGCTGCTCGACGTCGCCGAGCGGGGCCGTTCCCTGGGGGTCATCCTGATCGGCGCCCAGCAGACCGCCTCGGAGGTCGAGCGGAGAATCATCGCCAACTCCTCGCTCCGGGTGGTGGGGAGGCTCGACTCGGCCGAGTCCTCTCGTGAGGAATACGGGTTCCTCCCCACGGCGCAGCGACAGCGGGCCACCATCCTCAAGCCGGGAACGATGCTGCTGGCCCAACCCGAACTGCCCATACCGCTGGTGCTCGAGTTCCCCTTCCCGGCCTGGGCGACCCGGGCGTCCGAGGCCGCGGCCGCCCGCATCCCGGACGACGGCCCCGCCGATCCGTTCCAGGATCTGTAGCCCGCCGACCGCTCCCAGGATCTGTCCCTGCCCCGACCTACGATCGCGGCCATGGCGAAGGTGGTCCATCCGTGAGGCTGCTCCACACGTCGGATTGGCATGTGGGGAGAAAGATCCGGGGACGCTCCCGGGCCGGGGAGCATCGGGCGGTCCTGGCCGAGATCGTCGCCATCGCTCGGGAGCAGCGGGTCGATGTGACCCTCGTGGTGGGCGATCTGTTCGACGTCTCTTCCCCCTCCCCGGAGGACGAGGAGATCGTCTACCGCGCCCTGCTCGATCTGGCCGAGGTGGGTCCGGTGCTCGTGGTGGGCGGGAATCACGACAGCTCGGCCCGTCTCGAGGCGATCAAGCCCGTGCTCGGCCTGGGCCGGATCACGGTGGCGGCGCGACCCAGGTCCCCGGCCGAGGGCGGGCTCGCCCGGATCGAGGCCCTGGGCCTCGAGGTCGCCCTCCTGCCCTTCGTTTCCCAACGCGGCATCGTCAAGGCGTCCGAGATCATGGACCTCGACCCCGACCAGCACTCCCAGGGCTACGAGGAGCGTCTCCGCCGGATCATCTCCGCCCTCACCGAGGACATGGGGGCGGACACGGTCAACGTGCTGGCCGGTCATCTCACCGTGTACGGGGCCGAGGGCGGCGGTGGGGAGAGGGAGGCCCACATCTTTGGCTATGCCATCCCTCCCCAGGCCTTCCCGGGGAGCCTCACCTATGTGGCCCTGGGGCATCTTCACCGCCAGCAGCGGGTGCCCGCCTCCGCCCCGGTCTGGTACAGCGGGTCTCCGCTGCAGCTCGACTTCGGCGAGGTGGCCGATCGCAAAGGCGTGCTCCTCGTCGACGCCGAGCCGGGCAGACCGGCTTCGGTGGAGCCCGTCCCGCTGGAGAGCGGGACCAGGCTGGTCCAGGTCAGCGGCACCCTGGAGCAGGTCCTCTCCCGCGCCCCAGAGCTGGAGGGGGCCCACGTCAAGGTGCTTCTCGACGAGAAGGCTCGGGCCGGCCTCAACGAGGAGGTCCGGTCGGCGATCCCCGGTGCGGTGGACGTGGTGGTGGCCCGGCCCGAAGACGAAGACCGACCGGCGCGGGTGCAACGCGTCGGTCGTTCGCCGGTCGAGTTGCTGGAGGCCTATCTGACCAGCAAGGGCGTGGACGACGACGCAGTGGTCGATCTGTTCCGCGAGCTGGAGCAGGAGGTCGCGGCCAGGTGAGACCCCAGCATCTGTCCATGGAGGGCTTTCTCGCCTACCGGCACCGGACCGATGTCGACTTCGGCGACGCCGACCTGTTCGTCCTCTCCGGGCCGACCGGGTCTGGGAAGTCGAGTGTGATCGACGGGATGACCTTCGCCCTCTACGGGACCATTCCCCGTCTCGACGACCGCCGTTCGGTCTCACCCGTGATCTCGGCCCGGGCCGATCGGGCCCGGGTCTCTTTCCGGTTCACCGTCGGCGACGAGGTCTACACCGCGGTCCGCCTCGTCGAGCGTCGGGGCGCCGGGGCAACCACGACCGAGGCCCGCCTCCTGCGGGGCGACGACGAGGAGGTCCTGGCCGGGACCGCCGACGAGGTGACCGCCGAGGTGACCCGTCTCCTCGGACTCAGCTACGACCACTTCACCAAGGCGGTGGTCCTGCCCCAGGGGGCCTTCGCCGACTTCCTCAACGACCGTCCCAAGGACCGTCAGGCCCTGCTTCGGGCCCTGCTCGAGCTCGGTTTGTACGAGCAGGTCATGCAGCTGGCCAACCTACGGGCGCGGACCGCGGAGGCCAAGGCGGAGTCGATCAGGGAAGGTCTGGAGAAACTCGACGTCCCCGGCCCGGAGCAGGTGGCGGAGGCGCGGGAGCACCTGGCGCTTCTGGTCGAAGCGGCCGAGGAGATGCCGTCACGGGTCGAGGAGCTCGAAATGGTGACCCGGAAGGCGGAGGAGGTCGCCGCCGCCGGCACCGCCCTCGAGGGCGTCCTCTCCCGTCTCACCGCGATCACAGCGCCGGCCGACCTGGAGACCCTGATCGACGACCGGGCCTCTGCCATGGAGCGGCTCGCCGTCTCCCTCGAGGCCCAGGGCGAGGTGATCGCGGCCCGGGACGAATTGGCAAGTGCCCTCGCCGGGTACCCGGAGAGGCAGGTCCTGGAGCGGTGGCACGGCGATCGCCAGCGTCTCGCCGTCCTGTCCGCCAATCGGGTCGCGCTCGGGCTGGAACGGCTGGCCGAGCTGGCCGACGAGACGACCGCCGCCCGCGACCAGGCCCGCGCCCGGCTCGAGGAGACAAGGGTGCAGCATGCCGCCCACCGGTTGCGCCGGGGTCTGGAGGCGGGAGGCACCTGTCCGGTCTGTCACGGGGTGGTGACCACCATCCCCGCCGGCGACCCGGGCGACGCGGCGTCGCTCGACCGTCTCGGCGAGGAGGCCCTCGAGCTGGAGAGTGCCGCCGCCGAGGCTCGCGACCGGCTCAAGGAAGCCGAAGGCCAGGTCAAGCAGATCGACCAGGCGATCGCCGAGCTCGAGGAGAGCCTGCTCGACGCCCCGCCCGAGGACGAGGTCGAGGCTGCGCTCGGCGCACTGACGAGTCTCCTGGCCAGTCACGAAGAGATCATGCGGTCGGAGGCATCGGCCGGTGAGGCCGTGAAGGAGGCGGAGGCCGCCGTGTCACGACTCGAGGAGCGGACCGCCGCCCTCAGGGAGGCCCTGTTGACCGCCCGGGACGCCGTGGTCGACGAAGGGCCACCCCTTCCCGGAGACGACGTCATCGCGGGGTGGCATGTCTTCGAGACATGGCGGGCCGACCGGATCATCGAACGGCGTGCCGAGTTGGAGGGCCTGGCCACCGTGATCGAAGAGTCCAGGCTGGCGGTGTCCGAGGCCAGGTCGGCTCTCGCCTCGTGGCTGGCCGGGCTCGGCGTCGAGGCCGCCGGCTCGCCATCGACCGACCTCGCCCTGGCCATCGAGCGTCGCTCCACCGAGGTCAGGGATCTGGAGAAGACACTGGCCGACGCGGTCGAGATGAAGGCGGAGCTCGACCTCGAAACGGGGCGGGCCCGTGTCGCCTCCGCCCTGGGCACCCATCTCCGCGCCAACAACTTCGAGGCATGGCTGCTCGAGGAGGCGATGGAGGTCCTGATCGACGGAGCCAACCGGCTCCTCGGCGAGCTCTCCGGGGGCAGCTACTCGCTGAGAGTCAAGGACAGCCAGTTCGAGGTGGTCGATCATCGCAACGCCCGGCTCACCCGGACCACCAGGTCGCTGTCCGGGGGCGAGATCTTCCTCGTCGCCCTCTCCCTGGCCCTGTCCATGGCCGACCAGTTGGCCGCGCTGACCGGGATGTCGTCCCGGCTCGAGTCCGTGTTCCTCGACGAGGGGTTCGGCTCGCTCGACCAGGAATCCCTCGATGTGGTGGCAAGCGT
>DASUSU010000310.1:0-5265 GCA_036374915.1 Acidimicrobiia bacterium
GGCACTCCCCCGCTGCGCAGCAACTCGACCCGCTCGGTGTTCGACTCCCCGAGACGCACCCGATGCCCCAGGCTGGCCAGACCGCCACCGGTGACGAGGCCGACGTAGCCGGCCCCGATGATTGCTATGTCCATCGCACCCTCATGGTAGGTGGAAGGTGTGTCCCGATCAGGAGGCGTCGGCTCCGACGATGACCACCGCGTCATAACCGTTATCGACCGTGCCGACCTCAACTACACCGAAACCGATCTGACCGACGATCCGGTCGCCGGCGCTGCTCCCCTCGGGAACGAGGACCGTGGTGGTCGCATAGTCCCGTTCTTCGGCGTTGCCGACTCCGGCGATCTCGAATCCGGCCGCGGCGAGACGCTCCGACATCTCACCGGCTGCTCCCGCCACTCCGTTCCCGTTGAGCACCTGGACGCGTACCGGCCCGAGGTCGACGGCGGCAGTGCCCGCGGAGAACTCCTGGATCATCGCCGATGCCTCCGGCTCGGCGGCCCTCACCACCGAGGCGCCGCCGATGGTGTCGCCGTACACCGGCAGTGTGTGGCCTTCGATGCTCCCGGTGACCAGTCCACGGAAATCCCATGCCATCTCGGCAACCGAGGCGGCGGCAAGTGTTGCGTCGACGGTCATGTGCTGGGCGATCGAGCCCGCGATCTGGCCCGCCTCCGCAATCGAGCCGGGGGTCTTCAGCTCGGTGAGGATGGCCCGGACCACTTCCTGTTGGCGTTGGGTGCGCCCGATGTCGTTGGCCTCCACGCTCACCCACTGCCCGTTCTGATTCTCTTCGTACTTCCTGGACCGGGCGAAGGCGAGGGCTTGTTCCCCGTCGAGCACCTGCGTCCCGGCCTCGACACTGAGCCCCGACGAGGAGTCGCGAGCCGGGTAGGGGAAGGTCATCTCCAAGCCGCCCAACTCGTCGACCATCGATATGAACCCGACGAAGTCGATCTCCACGTAGTGGTTCACCTCGATCCCCAGGTTCTCCCTGATGGTCTGCACCATGAGGCTGGGACCGCCATAGGCATAGGCGGCATTGATCTTGCCCGCACCGTTTCCGGGGATGTCCACCCAGAGGTCGCGGGGTATGGACAGCATCGCGGCATCGCCTGTGGCCTGGTCGAGACGCACCAGCATCACCACGTCGCCCCTCTCGCCGCCGGCCGGACCGAAGAAGGACAGGTCATCCAGACCCTCCCTGGAGTCGCTGCCCAACACCAGGAAAGTCAGGGAGTCCCCGGTCGGCTCACTCAGCTCGCTGACCACTTCGGCGTCGGTCCTGGCCAGAGCGAGCACGTCCTGCCCGGTGTTGACCGCCCAGAGAACGGCGAGCGCGCCGAGATTGGCCACGACCAACAGGGCGATGATGGTGACCTTGATCGGTTTGGGCAGCCCGCGGCGCGGCGCCAGGTGTCGGGGGGATGATGAGGACATCGTCGGTTAGACGTGGCAAGTCTAACCCTGGTTCCCCCGATCGCCCGGATTGGCGATTGCGCTGACACATGGGGGGACAGGGGGCAGATGACGTGTGTCTAATCTGCCCGAACATGGCTGTCCTGCCCCACGAGGGGACACATTCGATCATGTACGGGGGCTGGCCCCTGCCCATCGGGTCGACCCAACGCACCCAGTACCTGGCCCGTCCCGACGCCGCCGGCAAGTTCCCGGTGGTGATGGTGCTCCCCGCTCTCGGCGGGTTGAGCGGGTTCGAGAAGGACCTGTGCCGGATGTTCGCCCGCTGGGGTGTGGCTGCCATCGGGGTCGACTTCTATCGCCGGAAGGGCGACCGAGCAGATGCGTACCACCACCTCACCGATCGTCGCGCCCTCACTGATCTCGACGAGATCCATGGCTTCATAGTGTCCGACGACGTGAATTGGGCGGTCAGCGGTGAGGTCGGCATCCTCGGCATCGATGTCGGCGGGCGCTTCGGGATCATCGCGGCTGCTACCCGCCCCTGGGTCAAGTCGCTCGCCGTCGCCTACACCCCGCTCACCGGGGACGAGGACCGCCACTATCGGGTGGCGGATCATCTGGACCACCTCCCGGTGCCTGTTCTCGGGCTCTACGGGACCGACGACGAGCTCATCGACGTGGCAACAGTCGACGAGGCGCAACGTCGCAACGACCACGGGCAATGGCTGCTCTACGAGGGGGCGGGCCACTTCTTCCTCGACGTCGAGGCCGACGGGTACCAGGCCGACGCTGCCGCCGATGCCCGGCCACGTCTCGTCGAGTTCTTCAAGTCCACACTCCCGCCGGCGGTCGAGCTGGATCTGGGCTGAACGGCAGGCCGGCGCTCAGCCACGGACGTGGTGGATGGCGCCGGAAGTGATCGTCTCCCGTCTCCCCTCGACCTCCACTACCAACTCCCCCTCGTCGCCTACATCCACTGCCCGGCCCCGGCCCGCAGGCTCCCAGGTGATCTCCCGGCCGAGGGTGACGCACCGGGACCGATACTCGTCACGGGGCCATCCGCCCTCCTCGACCAGGGCCATCATCTCCGCCAACCACAGGCCCCCGATCGCCTTGTGCAGCTCGGGCCCCGGGTCTTCATCCCGGAGCGACCCGACGCCGGCCGGGGGCTGGGGCCACCACAGATTGAGTCCGAGCCCGACGACCACCTCGGAGGCGCGCTCCACCAGGATCCCGCCGACCTTGAGCTCTCCCAGCATGATGTCGTTGGGCCATTTCAGGGTCGACCCCTCGACGGTGCGGCCCGCGGCCACCCCGGCCATCAGGGAGAAGGGGCGAGGATCGTCATCGGCGCGAAATGCCACGGACACCGCCAGGGCCCGCGGTGCGGTCAGCCAGGCGGCGCCGCCCCGTCCCCGCCCGGCGGTTTGGCGCTGTGAGATCACGGCCACCGGCAGGCGATCTAGCTCCGCCCGGGCCCGGTCCTGGGTCGATGGGACTTCTTCCAGCCACAACTGCAAATATGGTGTAGCCATCTCGTCTCCTGGCGAGTCGGACAATCTGAGGTTACGGAGGAGTCTTGGGGACCGAGGCGCGAATCGAGAGACTCAGAGAGCTTCGCGAGGAGGCCCTGCACGCCGGTAGCCAGCGCGCAATCGCCCGCCAGCACGAACAGGGCAAACTCACCGCGAGGGAGAGACTCGACGCTCTCTTGGACAAGGGGTCGTTCCAGGAGATCGACCAGTTCGTCCGTCACCAGTCCTCCGGCTTCGGCATCGAGGACAAGCGCCCCCTCGGGGACGCGGTGGTCACCGGTCACGGGACGATCGATGGTCGCCCCGTCTTCGTCTTCGCCGAGGACTTCACCGTATTCGGGGGGAGCCTGAGCAAGGTGGTGGCGGACAAGATCTGCAAGGTCCTCGACATGGCGCTCGACACCGGCACCCCGATCATCGGTCTCAAGGACTCGGGCGGCGCCAGGATCCAGGAGGGCATCGCATCCCTGGACGGCTACGGGCGGATCTTCGAGCGAAACGTTCGGGCCTCGGGGGTCATCCCACAGATCTCGGTGATCATGGGCCCCTGCGCCGGGGGCGCGGTCTACTCCCCCGCGCTCACCGACTTCGTCTTCCAGGTCGACCAGACCAGCCACATGTTCATAACCGGGCCAGATGTCATCAAGGCAGTGACGGGTGAAGAGGTCTCGATGGAGGAGCTTGGCGGGGCTGCGACCCACGCCTCCAAGTCGGGCGTGACCCACTTCGTGTACCCGACCGGGATCGACGCCCTCGAGGCGGTGAGGTACCTGATGTCGTACCTGCCCCGCAACAACATGGAGCTTGCCCCCTACTTCGCCCCGACCGATCGACCCGATCGGACCGACGACAGCCTCGACGCGATCATCCCCGACTCCTCGAACCAGCCCTACGACATGAAGGAGTTGATCGAGATCGTCCTCGACGGCGGGGAGTTCTTCGAGGTCCACGAAATGTGGGCGAAGAACATCGTGGTCGGGTTCGGCCGCCTCGACGGCCACACCGTCGGCGTGGTCGCCAACCAGCCCGCAGTCCTGGCCGGGACCCTCGACATCGAAGCGTCGGAGAAGGCGGCGCGTTTCGTCCGGTTCTGCGATGCCTTCAACATCCCGCTGCTCACCTTCGTCGACGTCCCCGGATTCCTCCCCGGAGTGGAGCAGGAGCACCACGGGATCATCCGCCACGGCGCCAAGCTGCTCTATGCGTACTGTGAGGCGACGGTGCCCCGGATCACGGTGATCACCAGGAAGGCGTATGGGGGCGCCTATCTGGTGATGAACGCCCGGGGCGTGCGCGCCGACCTCGTCTTCGCCTGGCCCTCGGCGGAGATCGCGGTGATGGGAGCCCAAGGGGCGGTCAACATCATCCATCGCCGCGAGATCACAGCCGCCGAAGACACCGAGAAGGCTCGGACCGAGTTGATCAGCGACTACGAGACGAAGTTCAACAATCCCTATGTCGCCGCCGAGCTGGGCCTGGTCGACGAGGTGATCGAGCCCAGGGAGACCCGATACAAGCTGATTCGAGCCCTCGAGGTGCTCCGCACCAAGCGGGAGACCCTGCCCCCGAAGAAGCACGGAAACGGTCCTCAGTGAGGTGCTCGACGCACCTCACCGAGGGCCTTGGCTACGAGCAACCATGAAGTCCCTTCTCGTTGCCAACCGCGGTGAGATCGCGGTTCGGGTCATCCGCACCGCTCGGGAGATGGGCATGCGGACGATCGCCATCTACTCGGAGCTCGATCGGGATGCACGTCATGTCGAGTTGGCGGACGAGGCGTGGAACGTCGGCCCGGCCCCGGCCGCAGAGAGCTATCTGAATCAGCAGAGAATCCTCCAGATCGCTCATGACGCGGGAGCGGAGGCGATCCATCCCGGGTACGGCTTCCTCTCCGAGAACGCCGTATTCGCCGGCGCCGTCGCCAATGCCGGGATCGTATGGGTCGGGCCGCCGGCCAGCGCCATCGAGGGAATGGGCGACAAGATCACCTCGAGACGCAACGCCGAGAAGGCAGGAGTGCCCACGGTCCCCGGCGTCACCCAACCGGTCACCACAGCCGACGAGGTCGCCGCCCTCGCCGGGGAGTTCGGCTACCCGGTGGCGATCAAGGCCGCCCACGGCGGAGGTGGCAAGGGGTTGAGGGTGGTGCGCGATCCCGGAGAGCTCGAAGACGCATTCGAAGGAGCACGACGCGAGGCCGACGCCTACTTCGGGAACGCCGAGGTCTATGTCGAGAAGTATCTCGAGCACCCGCGCCACGTGGAGGCCCAGGTGCTCTTCGACAAGCAGGGCAAGGGGGTTTTCCTCG
>DASUSU010000311.1:0-2638 GCA_036374915.1 Acidimicrobiia bacterium
GACTACTCGCGTCGGCTTCCGGATCTTCCCCCTCGTCTCGAGGATCATCCCGAGTTGCTGGAGAAGGTGCCCGAGTGCCAGACCCCCTTTGCTCTCCATGTCGAAGCGGAGGATGGGGCGGTCAGGATCTTCTTCAAGGTGCCGGCGGAGTCCCCGACCGTGCGTGGCTACGCAGGCATTCTCCACGACGCCCTCGACGGCGCATCACGCGCGGAGATCCTCGAGGTGCCGGTGGACTTCTATCAAGCCATGGGTCTGCAGGATGCCGTCTCAGGGCAGCGTCTTCGCGGGATGGGTGCGATCGTGGCCCGCCTCAAGGCCCGGGTGGAGTCTCTGCCCGGGTGAGGTCGGACAACGACCCTTGACACGAGAGTCAACCTTTCAATACGATACGGTATCGTTTCTGTATTGAAAGGCGAAGAAATGGATCAGGAGACCATCTACCGGAGACGCTGGGCGACCCTCGCGGTGCTCTCCCTCAGCCTCGTCATCATCGGGTTGGACAACACCATTCTCAATGTGGCCCTGCCCACACTGGTCCGCGAGCTCGGTGCCACGGCGAGCGAGCTCCAGTGGATGGTCGACTCCTACGTCCTCGTCTTCGCCGGGCTTCTGCTCACGATGGGGGCCCTGGGCGACCGCTTCGGCCGCAAGCTGGCGCTCAACGCGGGTCTGATCATCTTCGGGGCGGCCTCGATCGTCGCCGCGTTCGCCGATACCGCCGGAGGCTTGATCGTGGCGCGGGCTGCGATGGGTGTGGGCGGAGCGCTGATCATGCCGTCCACCCTCTCGATCATCACCAACATCTTCGAGGGCGCCGAGCGGGGCCGAGCTATCGCGGCATGGGCTGCGGTCGCCGGTCTCGGGATCGTCATCGGTCCCGCTCTCGGAGGCTGGCTCCTCGAGCAGTTCTGGTGGGGCTCCATCTTCTCGATCAACGTGTTCGTGGCCGGTGCGGCCCTGGCCGCCGGCTGGTTTCTCGTCCCGGAGTCGAAGGATCCGGAGGCGACACCGCTCGACCCGCTGGGCGCGGTCCTGTCCATCGCAGGACTGGTCGCCCTCGTCTACGCCATCATCGAGGCCCCGGCGCGGGGGTGGACGGACGGACAGGTGCTGACGGCCTTCGGCGCGGCCGTCGTGCTGCTGACCATGTTCTTGTGGTGGGAGACGCGAACAGAGCATCCAATGCTGCGACTGAGCTTCTTCGAGGACCCTCGCTTCAGCGCGGCCGGTGCGGCGATCGCCATGGTGTTCTTCGCCATGTTCGGGACGGTCTTCCTCCTCACCCAGTATCTCCAGTTCGTCTTGGGCTTCAGCCCACTCGAGGCAGGCATCCGGGTGATGCCCGTCGCGACGATGGTGATCGCTGCCCCACTCTCCGCTCGACTCAACGAGCGCTTCGGGACCAAACGGGTGGTGGCCATCGGTCTCCTCGTCGTCGCCGGGGCGATGAGCATCCTCGCCACCGTCAGCGACGCCTCCGGATATGGGCGGGTGGCCATGACCCTGGCGTTGCTCGGTCTGGGCATGGGGAGCGCGATGGCCCCCGCGACCGACTCGATCATGGGGTCCCTCCCACTAGCGAAGGCCGGGGTCGGATCGGCCATGAACGACACCACCCGTCAAGTTGGGGGTGCCCTGGGAGTTGCCATCCTGGGCAGCGTGTTGGCCGCCACGTACTCGGCGGCGATGGAGCCGGTGACCGCCCGCCTTCCGGCCGAGGCTGCGGAAGCGGCCACGGACTCGATCGGCGGTGCACTGGCCGTCGCCGGTCAAATCGGTGAGGCGGCGGCACCCCTGATCGCGGCGGCCAAGTCGGCCTTCATCGACGGCATGCAGCTGGCAGTCTGGGTTGCGGCCGGTGTCGTCTTCCTGGGCGCCGTTGTCACCTGGATCTTCCTTCCGGCACGCCCGCGGGACCCAAAGCCTGCGCATGCCGGTGACCACGGACAGACGCGTATCCCGGCATCCTGAACTCGGCCACTAGGTTTGCTCGATGGGCCCATCCTCGGACACCAAGCGGCCGGGCCGGCCGCGTGACGAGACGATCGACGAAGAGATCGTCTCGTCACTCTTCGAGTTGATCGAGGAGGTCGGGTTGGGTGCGGTCACGATCGATGCCATCGCCGACCGGGCCGGGGTGAGCAAGGCCACGATCTACCGGCGCTGGCAGTCCAAGGAAGACCTGATCGTCGACGCAGTGGCCGGTCTGGTCAATGCTCCCGAACTGGATCAGCCCGGCGACATTCGGCAATTGATGTTGTCCGGGCTGAATCGGATCCAATCGTTCATGTCGGAGACCACGGCCGGTCTCGTCTTCCCGTGGCTGGTGGCGGAGGTCACCCGCGGCTCGGAGATCGGCAAGCGCTACTCCGAGGCTGTGATCGCACCACGCCGCCAAGCCATCGCAGCTCAGATCGAGGGGGCGGTCAAACGAGGGGAGCTACGAGCCGACCTGGACGTCGAGCTCGCGGTGGACATGTTCACCGGGCCGGTGATCATCAGGAAGATGATGGGTCGAAAGGCCGCGTCCGCCGACCGCTGGGCCGAGAGCCTGATGGACTACCTGCTCAACGGATGGGCGCCTGCTGCAACCGAGTGATCCAGTCGTAGGAGCGCACCCCAGGTCGAGCTCGGC
>DASUSU010000312.1:0-9959 GCA_036374915.1 Acidimicrobiia bacterium
GAACGGGAACTGGGAGTGGGACCGGGTGACCCAGATCCATCGGGAGCACCCCGGGTACATGGATGCCGTTCTCGACCAGGTGAGGGAGAGAGGACCTTTGCGCACCGCCGACCTCCACGACCCGGGGCAACGGGACGGGACCGCGATGTGGGGCTGGTCGAAGGGAAAGGTGGCGCTGGAGGCGCTGTTCATGGAAGGTCTGGTGACCACCTCGCACCGTCCCAACTTCGTCCGCATGTACGACCTGACCGAGCGGGTAATCGGCGGCGAGCATCTCGCCGCAGAGGGGCTGGAGCGTGACGAGGCTCAGTCCGAGCTCCTGGTGCAGGCGGCGCGTTCTTTGGGGGTGGCCACTGCCGACGATCTGGCCGACTACTACCGGATCCGGATGCCACAGGCCCGGCCCCTGGTCGACGAGCTGGCTGCGGCCGGTCGACTCGTCGAGACGGAGGTGGGGGGATGGGGCAAACCGGCATACCTCCATCCCGAGGCCAGGCTCCCACGGAAGATCGAAGGGAGGGCTCTGCTCTCCCCATTCGACAACCTGATCTGGTACCGGGACCGGGTGGAGCGGCTCTGGGACTTCCACTACCGAATCGAGATCTACGTCCCGGAGCCGAAACGGGTGTACGGCTACTACGTGCTCCCCTTCCTCCTCGACGGCGACCTGGTGGCCCGGGTCGATCTCAAGTCGGACCGCAAGGAGAAGGCGCTCCTGGTGAAGGGAGCCTTCGCCGAGCCCGGTGTCGATACGACCAGGGTCGGTCGTGAGCTGAGCGAGGAGCTGGAGACCGTCGCCGCCTGGCTCGGTCTGGATGAGGTGCGGGTCAGCCGCAACGGGGATCTGGCCGAGTCGGTCAGACGCCCCTGATCCGGTCCACGACCAGCGCCGACTCCTCGACCACGGTGCCGAGGACTCCACCCGGCCTGTGGTTGTCGAAGCCGACGAAGAAGAGCCCCTGGTGGTCGCCCTCGGCGACGACCTGCCGGGGGAGCCCCTTCTCGTCGAGGATGTCTCCGCGGTCGGCGAGCAATTCCTCGAGGACCGGTTTGTACCCGGTGGCGAGGATCACGGCGTCGAAACGACCCGTCGTGCCGTCGGCGAAGACGACCGTGTCATCTTCGAGCCGGTCGATGGCGGGACGGACTGCGATCTGACCCGCCTTGATCCGGCGCACCGTTCCCACGTCGATGACCGGGGTCTTCCCCCGCTCTCGGAGCTGGGCCAGCGGGGCGAGCTCCGGGGTGGCGATGCCGTAGGGGGAGAGGTCGCCGACGGTCATCTTCCTCAGCAGCGATCCGAGCCGGTCCCCCAGCCCGGTGGGGAGCCGGGCAAGCATCCGGGCGGTGAGCTGAGTGGGACGGCCCAGCACGTCGCGGGGAACGATGTTGACCGGTCCCCGCACCGAGAGGGTCGTCTCCACGCCTGCCTCGCTCAGGTCGAGGGCGATCTCGGCCCCGGTGTTCCCCATCCCGACCACCAGGACCGACTCCCCGGCGAAGGGCTCGGGGTCCCGGTAATCCCGGGAGTGGATCAGACGCCCGGTGAACCGGTCCTCGCCCGGGTAGCCGGGCCGGTGGGGAGCCCGGTTGAGACCGGTGGCGATCACCACGTTGTCGGAGAGGATCTCGAGATCGCGCCGGGTCCTGGTCGACCACCGGCCATCGGATCGGACTATCGCCGCGGCTTCCTCGCCGAAGATCGGGTCTATGGAGAAGGTCCGGGCGTAACCGGCGTAGTAGTCGGCCAACGCCTGTCTCGGGACGTAGCGCGGGTAGTGGTCGGGAAAGGGGAGACCGGGGAGACTCGACAGCTGCTTGACCGTGTGCAGGTGGAGACGCCGGTAATGGCGGTGCCAGGAGTCGCCCACCCGATCCGACTTCTCGATGACCACGAATTCGAGCCCGGCCTGTCGCATCCGCCCCGCCACCGCCAGCCCGGCGGGACCGGCTCCCACGATCAGGGTCGGAGTCTCGATCACCGACCGATCAGGTGAAGGCGTTGAGGCCGGTGATGGCCTGGCCCATCACCAGAGAGTGGATCTCGTTGGTGCCTTCGTAGGTGAACACCGTCTCCAGGTTGGCCATGTGGCGGAACACCGGGTACTCGAGGGTGATCCCGTTGGCGCCGAGGATGGAGCGGGCGGTCCGGGCCACCTCCAGGGCGTTGCGCACGTTGTCGAACTTGCCGAAACTGACCTGCTCCGGGGAGAGCTTGCCCTCGTCCTTGCGACGGCCGAGGTGAAGGGCGACCAGCATTCCCCGTTGTACCGCCACCATCATCTCCACCAGTTTCTTCTGGGTCAGCTGAAACGAGGCGATGGGGCGGTCGAACTGATGCCGTTCGATCGAGTAGTCGAGTGCCGACTCGTAACAGGCCCGGGCCGCGCCGACCGCACCGAAGGCGATCCCGAACCGGGCCTCGTTGAGACAGGAGAGAGGCCCACGCATCGAGGAGACCCCGGGCAGGACGAAGTCGTCGGGGACCCTCACCTCGTCGAGGATCAGCTCCGAGGTGACCGAGGCCCGGAGCGACGCCTTCTTCTTGATCTCGGGTGCGGAGAACCCGGGGGTGTCGGTGGGGATCAGGAACCCGCGCACCCCTTCCTCTGTCCTGGCCCAGACCACGGCGAGATCGGCGATCGACCCGTTGGTGATCCACATCTTGGTGCCGTTCAGGATCCAGTCGCTCCCGTCGCGCCTGGCACTGGTACGCATCGACGCCGGGTCGGACCCGGAATCGGGCTCGGTGAGCCCGAAGCACCCGATCACCTCTCCGCTGGCCATGCGGGGGAGCCAGGTCTGCTTCTGCTCCTCGGAGCCGAACTTCCAGATGGGGAACATGACCAGCGAGCCCTGGACCGACACGAAAGACCTGATCCCCGAGTCGCCCGCTTCCAGTTCGAGACAGGCCAGGCCGTAGGCGGTGGCCGAGGTCCCGGCGCAGCCGTAGCCCTCGAGGTGCATCCCGAGCAGACCGATGTCTCCGAAGGCCTTGGCCAGGGCCTCCGAGGGGAGGACTCCCTCGTCCCACCAGTCGCCCACGTTGGGCACGATCTCTTTCTGCACATAGTCCCGGACCGTATTGCGGAGCAGGATCTCCTCCTCGGAGAGGAGCGAGTCGAGCTCGAGGAAGTCCCTGGGATCGGGCTTCTCGAAGGAGATGTCACTCATCGCAGTTGATGGTATCCCACCCCGGGAGCGGACAGCCCGGTCTAGCCGGCCAGGGTCTTCTCGGCGAGCTCGGCCCGGTAGCCGGCCAGTCTCTCCCGGAGCGCCTCGTCCCCGACGGCCAGTATGGCGACGGCGAGAAGGGCGGCGTTGGCGGCCCCGTCGATCGCGACGGTGGCCACCGGGATCCCGGTCGGCATCTGCACCGTGGCGAGCAGGGAGTCCATCCCGTCGAGCGAGGCATTGATCGGCACCCCGATCACGGGGAGCAACGACTTGGCCGCCATCACCCCGGCCAGATGCGCCGCCTTCCCCGCCCCGGCGATGATCACCGAGAATCCCTGCTCGGCTGCGGTGGAGGCGAACTCCAGGGCCTGGTCCGGGGTCTTGTGGGCGGAGAGGACCTTGACCTCGCTGTCGATGCCGAAGCTCTCCAGCATGGTCGCCGCCTTCTCCATCACCGGGCGATCCGATCCCGATCCCATCACGATGGCAACTCTGTGTGGCATGGCCCGACGCTAACCGATCGAGTCGAGATCGGACGAAGGCCCGCATTGCTCCCCGCCTGGGCTATCATCGAACACATGTTCGCCGTGGATCCACTCCAGCCCTCGCTCTTCGGAGAGAGCGAGCCCGTTCCCGACCATGGCTTCGCCGGCCTGGAGCGAGTCGACCTCGATCCCCGGTCCTGGCTCGACTACGCCCCCGGGTGGCTCGCCGGCGACGCGCGGCTCTACGACTTCCTCGCCGACACCGTCGCGTGGGAGCAGCCCGAGGTGCGCATGTACGACAGGATGGTGAAGACCCCCCGTCTGGTCGGTCAGGTCGACGCCGGTTCGCACCCGGTGATCGGAGAGATGGTTCGGCTGCTCTCGGGGCGCTATCAGATCGCCATGGACCGGGTCAGCGCCGGCTGGTACCGGACCGGGGCCGACTCGGTGGCCTGGCATGGCGACCGCATCGCCCGGGAGCGACCCGACTCCATCGTCGCCACGGTTTCCCTGGGAGGGCCGCGCCGCTTCCTGATCCGCCCCAAGGGTGGGGGGACGTCGTCAGGGTTCGATCTGGGTCGGGGCGACCTGGTGGTGATGGGCGGGGCCTGTCAGCGGCTGTGGGAGCACACCATCCCCAAGACGGCCTCTGCTCCGCCCCGGATCGCCCTCATGTTCCGCCACGCCTACGACTGAGTCGCGATGTCGGTGCGGAACTGCATCCCCTTCCATCCGACCGTCTCCACCGCCCGATAGGCCCGGTCCCGTGCCTGGTCCAGCGTGGAGCCGGTGCCGACCAGGTTGAGCACCCTTCCCCCGTTGACCAACAGCCTCTTTCCCTCGCGTCTCGTCCCGGCGTGGAAGACCAGGACGTCGTCGGGGACTTGGTCCACGCCGTTGATCACCGCACCGCTCACCGGGGCCTCGGGATACCCAGGGGCGGCGAGGACGACGTTGACCGCCGCGGTGTCCTCCCACTCGGGGGTGGCCCCCTCCAGCACGTCGATCAGGTCGGTGCGCATCCGGGGGAGGACCGCCTGGGTCTCGGGGTCGCCGAGACGGACGTTGAACTCGAGCACCTTCGGCCCATCCTCGGTGAGGGTCAACCCGGCGTAGAGAAAGCCCCGGAACGGGTTGCCCTCCTCGGCCATCTGGGCCAGGGTCGGCTCGATCACGGTGCGCATTGCCTCGCTCATGAGCCCCTCGGGCAGGTCGGTAACCGGTGAGTACGACCCCATGCCGCCTGTGTTCGGTCCCTGGTCGCCGTCACGGAGTCGCTTGTAATCGCGGGCCGGCTCCAGCAGCTTGGCGCCCTTCTCGGTGCACACCGCGAACACGCTCACCTCGGGACCGTCGAGAAAGTCCTCGATCAGGACCGAGGCGCCCGCCGTTCCGAACCCACCTTCCAGGCAGTGATCCACCCACCGGGCCGCCTCCTCCCGGGAATCGGTGACCAGGACCCCCTTTCCCGCGGCGAGACCGTCCGCCTTGACCACGAAAGGACCGTCCCTCTCGGCGAGATGCTCCTTCGCCTGCGCCGGATCGGTGTATGAGGCCGAGGCCGCCGTCGCCACGCCGGCCCGGTTCATGACCTCCTTGGCGTATGTCTTGGACGACTCCAGCCTGGCCGCGGCCCGGCTCGGGCCGAAGACCGTGATGCCGAGAGCGGACACCGCATCCACCACCCCGGCGGCCAGCGGGCCTTCCGGGCCGACCACGACCAGGTCGACCCCATGGATCCGGGCCATCGCCGCGATCGCCCCCACGTCGTCGGCAGAGATCCCCTCGACCACCGCCCCGAGCCGGGCCAGCCCCGGGTTGCCGGGCAGTGAGATCAGCTCCTCGACCCTGGGGGACCGGGCCAGGCTCCAACCGAGGGCGTGCTCCCTTCCCCCGCTTCCGACGAGAAGCACCTTCATGAGATCTCTACGAGTTGACTCCGCTCCGGGCCCACCGACACCCAGCCGATGGGGACCCGGACCGATTCCTGGATGTACTCGATGTAGGCGCGAGCCTCGGCGGGGAGGTCGCCGTAGGTTCGCACCCCGGTTATGTCCTCACGCCACCCGGGGAGCTCGTCGTATTCGGGCTCGCAGTGATAGAGCACGCTCTGCTGGGCCGGGAAGTGCTCGTGCCGCTCCCCGCCGCTGCGGTAGGCCGTGGCCACCTTGATCGTGTCGAACGCGGAGAGGATGTCCATCTTGGTGATGAAGAGACTGGTGAAGGTGTTGATCCGGCAGGCGTACTCGAGGGCGACCAGGTCGAGCCAACCGCATCTCCTTCGCCGCCCGGTGACCGTTCCGTACTCCCCGCCCAGCTCGATCATGGTGTCGCCGATCTCGTCGTGAAGCTCGGTGGGAAAGGGCCCGGTGCCCACCCGTGAGATGTAGGCCTTGGCCACTCCGATGATCTCGTCCAACGCCTTCGGGCCGATCCCCGAGCCCACCGCGGCGCCACCTGCGGTCGGGTTGGACGAGGTGACGAAGGGATAGGTTCCGTGGTCGATGTCGAGCAGGGTCCCCTGTGCCCCCTCGAACAGGACCTGCTTGCCCGCCTGCAGCCCCTCCCAGAGGAGCAGCGAGGTGTCGGCGACATGAGGGCGGAGACGCTCGGCGTATCCGCGGTATTCGTCGATGATCTGGTCCGGGTCCATGGGAAGGGTGTTGTAGACCCGGGGCAGAACCTTGTTCTTCTCCACCAGGGCGGCTTCCACCTTCTCCCGGAAGATCTTGGGGTCGAACAGGTCCTGGACCCTGATCCCGAAGCGGGCGTACTTGTCGGTGTAGGCAGGCCCGATGCCCTTCTTGGTGGTGCCGATCTGGTTCTTTCCCAGATAGCGCTCGATGGCGGCGTCCAGCTTGCGGTGGTAGGGCATGATCAGATGGGCATTCGACGAGATTCTCACCCGGGAGGGGTCGAGGTTCTTCTCGGCGGCCATGTCCATCTCGGCGATCAGGACGCTGGGATCGATCACGGTCCCCGATGCGATCACCGGTATGCAGTTCGGGTAGAGGATCCCGGAAGGGATCAGGGACAGGGCGAGTCGCTGCTCGCCGACCACGATGGTGTGCCCTGCGTTGTTCCCACCCTGGTAGCGGACGACGAAGTCGGCGGACTCGGCGAAGAAGTCGACGACCCTGCCCTTTCCCTCGTCACCCCATTGGGCGCCCAAGACGACGGTCGCTGGCATGACGTGGAGCGACGGTAGTCAGGGTTGGACGGGGATCGGCCGGTCCGGACCGGTCTGGTCCGGCCAAGACCCGGGAGCCACCGCCGACCCGACCACAATGTGAGCCACGGGTATTGCAGACGCCGTCGGCGTCCAGTCCGAGGAGTGTGTCATGACCGACAAGATGACCAGGGTCTACCGCCGGGGCGTTCTCGAAGCCGAATCGTTCCCGGTCGCCGACATCTCCGAGTACCTCGAGGAACCGGACACGATCGTCTGGGTCGACCTCTGCGGCCCCTCCCCCGAGGAGCTCCACGAGCTGGCGGAGGAGCTCGGCCTTCATGAGCTTGCGGTCGAGGATGCGATGAGCCGGCAGAGGCCGAAGGTGGACCGGTATGAAACCCACCTGTTCCTGACCGCCTTTCACGTCAGGGTCGACGTGGAGGCCGGCGTCATGTCCGAGGTCGAGGTCGACGCGTTCATCAACCCCCGCTGGCTGATCACCGTCCGACAGTCCGACGACTTCCCGGTGGATGCGGTGGTCACCCGTTGGGACCGGGCGCCGGACTTGCTCCGCCACGGGGTCGGGTTCCTCCTCTACGGGCTGCTCGATCTCATCGTCGACGGGTACTTCGAGGCCATCTCCGACTTCGACGACTACTACGAGGACGTGAGTGACGGCATCTTCGCGGAGCGCCCGATGGAGCCGTCCCATCAGCGGCATTGGTTCGACATGCGTCGGGAGATGGTTCGCTTCCACCGGCTGGTGGTCCCGATGCGCGAATCGGTGAGCAGCCTGATGCGGCGTGAGCAGGATGTCGTCTCCGAGGAGCTCTATCCGTACTACCAGGACGTCTACGACCACATCCTTCGCGTGACCGAGGCAACCGACTCGCTCCGGGACCTGGCGACCGCCATCGTGGAGACCAACTTCAGCCTCCGCGACTACCGGCAGAACCTGATCGTCAAGAAGGTCTCGAGCTGGGCGGCGATCGTCGCGGTCCCGGCCATGATCACCGGGTACTACGGGATGAACGTCCCCTATCCGGGGGAGGGCCGGGTCTCCGGTGTGGTCGTCTCGGCATTGCTGATGCTGGCGGCCTCGGTGACCCTCTACGTGGTGTTCAAACGCCGGGATTGGCTGTGAGGCGGGCGCCGCCGAGAAACACAGAGTTCACATTGCGGCAACCGATGCGAAACGGGTCGCCGATACAAAGCGTCGTTCACGATTGGCAACCAATAGGAAAGGAGCACCGTGAGCAAGACGGCTGCCGACGTCTTGTCCCTTGTCGCCGACGAGGGCTATGAGTTCGTCGACCTTCGCTTCTGCGACCTGCCCGGGCAGGTCCAGCACTTCACAGTCCCGGTCAAGCAGTTGACCGAGGACTCCTTCGAGGACGGCTTCGGTTTCGACGGCTCGTCGATCAGGGGTTTCCAGCAGATCCAGGAATCGGACATGATCCTGATCCCCGACCCCTCCACCGCCATCGAAGACCCGTTCCGGGCGCGGAAGACCCTGATTCTCTATTGCTTCGTCAACGACCCGATCACGGGAAGCCCCTATGACCGCGATCCGCGCTATGTGGCGAAGAAGGCCGAGGAGTACCTGCTCAGCACCGGCATCGCCGACACCTCCTATTGGGGGCCGGAGGCGGAGTTCTACATCTTCGACGACGTCCGTTTCGGCCAGAACCAGCACTCCGGGTACTACTACCTCAACTCCGTGGAGGGCGCCTGGAACTCTGGTGCCGAGGAGGAGGGGGGGAACCTCGGCTACAAGCCGCGGTACAAGGAGGGCTACTTCCCGGTGCCCCCGACCGACCACTTCCAGGATCTCCGCTCCGAGATGACCGCCAACCTGATCGCAGCCGGCATCGACATCGAGGTGCAGCACCACGAGGTGGGCACCGCGGGCCAGGCCGAGATCGACATGCGGTTCGACACCCTGTTGCGGACAGCGGACAACGTCACCCTGTACAAGTACATCGTGAAGAACACGGCATGGGAAGCGGGCAAGTCGGTCACCTTCATGCCCAAGCCGATCTTCGAGGACAACGGCTCGGGGATGCACACCCACCAGTCGTTGTGGAAGGACGGCGAGCCTCTGTTCTTCGACGAGTCGGGGTACGCCGGGCTCTCCGACATGGCTCGTTGGTACATCGGCGGCCTGCTCAAGCACGCCTCCGCCATCCTGGCCTTCGCCGCCCCGACCACCAACTCGTACCACCGGCTGGTCCCCGGCTACGAGGCGCCGGTCAACCTGGTCTACTCGAGCCGGAACCGGTCGGCGGCGATCCGGATCCCCCAGTACTCGCAGGCCCCGGCGGCCAAGCGGCTCGAATTCCGCTGCCCCGACCCGTCCTGCAACCCGTACCTGGCCTTCGCCGCCATGTTGATGGCCGGTCTGGACGGGGTGCAGAACCGGATCGAGCCGCACGACCCGGTGGACAAGGACATCTACGACCTGCCCCCTGCGGAGCTGGCCGGGTTGCCTTCGGTGCCGGGCAGTCTCTCCGAGGCGCTCGACGCCCTGCGCTCGGATCACGAGTTCCTGCTCCAGGGCGGTGTGTTCTCCAAAGAGCTGATCGACGCCTGGATCGACTACAAGATCGAGCACGAGGTCGACCCGATCCGTCTTCGCCCTCACCCCCACGAGTTCAGCCTCTACTACGACATCTAGTCGAAGTCTGTGACCTGATCGGTCACAGACTTCGGTACCGGGTACCAAGTACCGGGTACTGAGACGAGGGCCCGTCGGCAGACGGGCTCTCGTCGATGCTCAGAAGATCTCGGGGCACCAGGGTTGGGGATCCCAGCCGAAGGCTGCGTCCATGGCGGTCAGGGCGTGATCGCCCCCCGACACTCGCCCGACCCGCGCCAGCTCCCGGAATCGGGCCAGCCCCAGGTAGCCGGCGCTCAGGTCCTCAAGGTCGAGCATCACGTCGGGCTCGTCTCCGCTGGCTGAACAGGTGACGTCGGCCCCGTTGGCGTTGAGCCGGTAGCTGCCGGAGATGTCGCCGATCGGGTCGGAGACACCGAGCACGACGTCGATCGGGGCGGAATAGGAGCGTGACTCGAGGGCGCCGGGCACGTCCATGATCCGGACCCACAACCCGTCGCTGTGCACC
>DASUSU010000313.1:0-6616 GCA_036374915.1 Acidimicrobiia bacterium
GAGCTTGGAGAAGGGCCGCCGGTGCAATCTGACGAATCGGACAGGTCGCTCACCTTGCCCGACCTCGACGATGTCCCCCTCGCCGAGAATGCCCATGCCGGTCTTGTCCACCGTCACTTTGACCGGCCTGTCCCGCACCACCTCGATCGAGAGCCGGGTCCCCGGGGAGAGGACCAGGGTGCGATCGAAGAGGGAGTGGGCCGCCACCGGGGTGAGGATCAGGGCGCTCAGCACCGGGTCGACCAGCGGGCCCCGGGCCGAGAAGGCATAGGCGGTGGACCCGGTGGGGGTGGCGATGATGAGGCCGTCCGCCCGATAGGTGAGGAAGTGCGCCCCGTCAACCGACACGTCGAGATGGATGAGACGCTGGCTGTCCACCTTCTCGACCACCACGTCGTTGACACCTGTGACCGAATTGCCGTTGACCGTGGCGGTGACGGTCATTCGCTCAGCGAGGTCGTAGTCGCCGCTGATCAGCCGGTCCACCGCCTCGACCAGATCGTCGGGCTCGGCCTCGGCGAGGAACCCCATCGTGCCGAGGTTGAAGCCGAGAAGCGGGACGTCGTGAGCGATCGCCCGTTGTGCTGCGGCGAGCACGGTCCCGTCACCCCCGACCGCAAGGACGAAGTCGGGGGCCTCGGTCGCCTCGGCGTCGACCACCTCTCCACCGGCGGAGGCAATGGAGTCGCGCAGCTTCTCGGCGAAGGCGCGGGCGTTCTCCGGCCCATGTCGGACCTCGAGGGAGAACTTCAAGCTGGCACCTCCAGTGCGAGCCCTTGCTCGCCTTTGCGAAGCCAGAGTAGGTACTCCACGTTGCCGTCCCTGCCTTCTATCGGCGAACGCACGAGGCCCCGGGCGCCGAGCCCCACCGCATCGAGACAGTCGATCACTCGTCGCACCGCTCCAACCCGGACCGCCTGGTCCCGGACCACACCCCCCCGTCCTACCCGGCCTTTCCCCGCCTCGAACTGGGGTTTGACCAGGAGCACCAAATCTGCCCCTTCACTCGCCGCGGCGGCAAGCTGGTCGGCCACCGTGCACAGCGAGATGAAGGACATGTCGGCGAGTATCACCGGGAACGGACCGCCGAGCTCGTCGAGGTCGACCAGCCGGAAGTTGGTGCGCTCCCTGGAGTCGACCCGTGGATCGCGTGCCAGCGACTCGTGGAGCTGGCCGCGACCGACATCGACGGCCACCACCGAGCGAGCCCCCCGATCGAGGGCGACCTCGGTGAAGCCACCGGTCGAAGCTCCGACGTCGAGCACCGTCTTGCCCGCGAGCATCACCGGGAAAGCATCGAGGGCGGCGAGGAGCTTGAGCGCCCCCCGGGAGACCCAGCGTCTCTCCTTCGAGACCAGCTCGATGGGTGTGTCGGCGGCCACCAGGGAGGCGGCCTTGGGGGTGGGCATGCCGCCCACCAGGACCCTCGACTCGGAGATGAGCAGCTGTGCCTCGGCCCTGCTCCGGGCCAGGTCGCGTCGCACCAGCTCGGCGTCGAGCCGACGTCGGCTCAGGAAGGCTCCGATTCCTCGAGGATCGATCCGAGCAACGCGGCGAGCTCGGCGGCGGGCTCGGGAACATCGGCGGGATCGAGCTCCTCGAGACGGGTGAGAGCGGCTTCCAACTTCTCGATCTGCTCTTCGGTGATGTCCATGAACGGATTATCGCCGAAGCGAGCTCCTCAGCACCAGACCCCTCTGTCAGCCGGGCGACTCGTCATCGGCGCGCGCCACCGCGAGCAGGACGCGCATCAGGAGCACAATCGCCATGGAGAGGCCGATCCAGGCCAGGACCTCATAGAGTCTCACCCCGATCAGGACCAGCTCCGGGCCTCCGGCGGTACCGAGCAGCAGCACCGAGACGAGCCCGACTCCGATGCTGAGAACCGCTACGAGGGCGCGGTTGAGGAGGCGCTCCACCACTCGCACGTCATCGGGGTGGGTGAACAGCCTCAACCTGGTCGTGAGTCGTCCGTGGGTGAGCAATGTCGCGATCCGGTCGACGTGACGGGGGGCGCGGCTGAGCAGCGGCCCGAGCTGGGCCCACTCCTGTTGGACGAGATCGCCGACCGAGCCGGGGAGCATTCGATCCCGAAGCTCGGCGCCGCCGATGTCGGCGACCACATCGATGAGGGGATAGCCGGGTGAGATCTGCTCCAACGTGCCGGCGAGCGTGGCCAGGGCCCGGAACATGGTGGCGGTCGACCGGGGCAGCTGCATCTGCAGCTTGTTGGTGAGCGCGAGGAGCTCGGTGAGGGCGTCGGGGGAGGGCAAACCCGAGCCCATGTGCGTCGAGAGGAATTGGGCAAGAGCGCGCTCGATCTCCTCGGGATCCCTCGTCGGGCTCACCGCGCCGATAGACACCATCGCCTCGTAGAGCAGCGATGGCTGCTCCAGCTTGATCGCGACCAGCATCTGGAACACGGAAGCGCGCTCGAAGCTGTCGAGCTTTCCTGTGATCCCGAAGTCGATGAGCCCGAGCGTGTCGTCTTCCATGACGAGCACGTTCCCCGGATGGGGGTCACCGTGGAATCTCCCTCCTTCGAGCATGGCCCCGATCTGCGAGAGGCACAAGGCGTCGGCCATGAGCCGTGCCCGGTCCGGATCGGGCCTCGCGGCCAGATCGGACAGGGGGGCTCCGCGCAGACGACGCATCACGAGCAGGCGCTCGGTGGTCAGCGATTCGACGATCTCGACAGACCGGATCCGGGGATGAGTCGCCACTGCCGCCGCTGCCTCTGCGGCCATGCGCGCCTCGATGTGGAAGTCGAGCTCCCCGTGAAGGGCATCGGCGAATTCCTCGACCAGCCCGGTCACCTGGAACTGACGGCCCCACTTGGTTCTGCGCTCTGCATTTCGAGCCAGCCAGCGGGCGATGGCGAGATCTCGCTCGACCTGTTCGGGCAAGCCCGGCCGGCGCAGCTTGACCACGACGTCGCCGCCATCGACGAGGGTGGCGCCATGTGCCTGGGCTATCGACCCGGACCCGAGTGGTTCCCAGTCGATGGTGGCGAAGACCTGGTCCGGTGGCCGGTCCATCTCCTCGCGCAACACCCGTTCCACGGCTTCGCGGGGAAGGGGTGCTGCCGATGCGTGAAGACGGCTCAGTTCCGCCAGCGCCTCCGGCGGGAGCAGGTCGGGCCGCGTCGCCAGGAGCTGACCCAGCTTGATGAAGACCCCGCCGGCCTCTTCCAGGGCGGTGCGGACCCGTCGGGCCAGCTCTCCAGGGCTGCGTGTCGAGACCTCGCCGCGGCGCAGACCGAGCAGCGGGGCCAAGCCGTTGCGCACCGCGATCCGGGTCACCTCCCAACCTCTGAGCATGATTCCCACGCGACGCCGAAGGGCGCGTATCGGATGGATGAGCCGGCGTCTGCTCCGGGTCGGCTTCCTGGAGAAGAGAAGCTCGATCACCACCATTGCGCCCATCGTCCCCACCAAGGCGAAGGGCAGCGACAGGGCCAGGACCTGCCCGCCGTCGACATCGGGGACGACATCGATTTCCCGCAGCACCAGGAGGACCGCCACCGCCTGGCCGAAGATGATCCCGGCGATCACCGCCAGCAGTGTCCGGCGCCAGGTGAGCTCCCGAGCCCCGAGCAGACCCCGGGTCACCCAGGCAAACAAGAGCAGAATCCCGACGGATAGGACCAGGTCGCCCATCAGCGAAGGCTACGGGAGTCGACGTCGACGGCGCGAAGCGAGCCGGCGCCGGCGATCACGCCGTGGACAACACAAGCTCCACCGCGGCGGCCAGATCGGGTGCGACATGGTCGGCGGCGATCGCCTCGTCGGCGGCCGTGACACCGGTCAGGACCAGGATCGAGGTCCAGTCCGGCTCGGCTTCGGCCAGGGCGACGTCGGTGTCGCCCCGATCGCCGATCACCCATGCCTTGCCGATCCCCTTCTCCCTGAGCAGGCTTCGCATCGGTGGATGCGGCTTCCCTGCGATCTCGGGAGCGATACCGGTGGTCGCCTGCACCGCGGCCACACAGGCGCCGCCGCCGGGGAGGAGACCGTCTGCGATGGGGAAGGTCGGGTCGGTGTTGGTGGCGATGAAACGGGCGCCCAGCCGCACCGCATCGGCTGCCCTGGTGAGCCGGTCGTAGTTCAGATCCCAGTCGAGCCCGACCAGGAGGGCTCTCGCCTCTCTCGGGTCGGCCGTCTCGCCGATGCCGGCATCTGCCAGGGCCGAGTGGATCCCCTCCGAGCCGAGGACCATGACCGGGCCTTGCTCCTCTCCCAGCATGCGCACCGCAGACTGGGACGAGGTGACGATCGCGTCCGGGGAGATCTCCACGCCGGTGACCCGCTCGATCTTGTCGCTGATGTAGGCCGGCGACCTGGTGCTGTTGTTGGTGACGAACCAGAGCCCGACCCCGGCTTCGACCAGCCTGCGCAAGGCGACGTCCGAGCCGGGCAGGAGCCGGTCCCCCCGGTAGACGACGCCGTCGATGTCACAGAGGACATTCATGTTGCGGCGAAGAATCGCTCCAGGACCCTTTCGTAGAGCCCGGTCGTCCGCTCCACCGAGGCGGTCGATATCCGCTCGTCGTGCCCGTGGAACAGGGAGAGCATCTCGGAAAAGGACATTCGGTCGTCGAACAGCCCGACCCCGTAGCACACGGTTCCCCGCTCCCGCCAGAACCGGGCGTCGGTGGCCACGGTCATCAGGGTGGGGGCGAGGTTTCGATGGCCGTCAAGCTCCTCGACTGCGTCGCCGATCGCATCCCAGAGGGTGTTGCCGACCGCGGAGACCGTGGCGTCGCCGTCCATGATCGGCTCGATGTCGACTTGGTCGCCGGCGCTCCCCATCGCCTTGCGCAGATGGGCATCGACAAACTCCCGGTCCATGCCGGGCAGGCCCCTTATGTCGATCTGGGCCCGGGCGCGATCGGCGACCACGTTGACCTTGGTCCCGGCCTGGAGCATGTTGGTGGCGAGGGTGAGATGGGTGGCAGCGTGGATGTACCGCGCCATGGTCGGGTCGCCCGCCGCGATGCGGTCGATCTCGTCGTCGAGCTGGTCGATGTCGGTGAGGCGTCGAACCGACTCTTCGTCGAGCCCGAGCCGGCCCACGAAGCCAAGCCACTCCGGGGTCATTGCCGCCGGCGCCGGGGCGGAGATGACCCCGGCCAGCGCGGTGACCAGCTTCTCCAGTGCATTGTCCGACCCATAGGGGGTCGAGCCGTGGCTGGGCCGGCCCCGCGTCTCGAGCACCGACCAGTAGGCGCCCTTCTCACCGATGGCGACCGGGACGGAACGTTGCCCGCCCAGGTCGATGGCGGGGTAGGCGATCTCGGTGAGCAGGTAGTCGGCCCCGACCAGGCTCCATCTCTCCTCGACCAGGGCCTTGGCGCCGAGCCGTCCCCCGGTCTCCTCGTCGGCCACCGCGGCGAAGACGAGATCGCCCCGCGGCCTCTTCTCCCCGGTGAGATAGGGACGCACGGCGGCAGTCATCGCCGCGGTCACGTTCAGCATGTCCACCGCGCCCCGGCCATAGACGAAGCCGTCGTGGATCTCTGCCCCGAACGGGTCGACCGACCATCCTGCCGGGTCCACCGGCACCACGTCGAGATGTGGCACCAGCGCCAGCGAGGGGGCGGTCGGGTCGTGACCCGGGATCCGGTACACCACGGATTGACGGTCGGGCGCCGGCTCGAAGACCTCTCCCGCCACTCCGAGGAAGTCGCGCAGGGTGCTCACCGAGCGGACCTCGTGCCCGCTCTGGGCGCTGCCGTCGTTGACACATTGGTTGCGGATCAGCTCCTGGAGCAGCTCGACGGGGCCTTCGGTCATCGGGCCAGCTTATGAGCGTGGGCGGGAGAGGAGCACCGCGACCAGCTCGTGCATGGTCTCGGTGAGGGGATAGTCGGTGGCGTTCTCGAGGGGGACCCATTCCGCCCGGTCGGCGTCGTCGCCTGCGGCCAGGTCGCCACCGATCAATGTCCCGAGGAAGTCGACAAGGACGATGTGGATCTCGTCCGAGATGTGCTCTCCGGCCCAGACCAGCTCTCCGACCTCCACGAGGAGACCGGTCTCCTCTCGCACCTCCCTCGCGGCCGCTTGCTTGAGACGCTCTCCCACGTCGACCTTGCCGCCCGGCACCGCCCACAGGCCCCGGCCCGGGTCGTTGGCCCTCCGCACCAGGAGGATGCGACCCTGATCGATCACGGCCACTCCCACCCCCACCAGTGGCCGGTCACTCCTTGTTGTCATCGTGATGCATGATGATCGCCCGTGCCGAGAATCCTCCCGCTTCGAAGAAGTTCTTGGCCAGCCGGTGCCCGGGGAGGACGTGGGCATCGAAACGGGAGATGCCCCGCCGGCGGAGCTCGTCGACCAAGTGGTCCCTCATCTCCTCCCCGAGCGAGATCTCCCGTGCCTCCGGCTCCACGTAGATGAGACGAATCGATCCGATCTTCTCCCCGGCTGCCTGGGGCAGGATCTCCTCGATCCGGGCCACCGCGAATCCGAACGGGTACCCGTCGATCTCACCCATCACCACCAGTGCCTCGTCGTCGCCGAGCAGACGCTGGAACGACGACTCCACGGGCTCGGCCAGTCCGTCGGCCAGCGGCCACATCGGGTGAAGGGCGGTCATCTCAGCTTCCAGGCCA
>DASUSU010000314.1:0-3829 GCA_036374915.1 Acidimicrobiia bacterium
CGCGCCGACCGGCGTCGACGATCCGGTCGAGCACGGCGGACGGGACCGGATCGGGCCGGTAATTCCTCACCATCCGGCGCTTGCGCAGGACCTCGTCGAAATCCATGGGTCAATCTTGTCACTTGCGGAGCCGATCATCACGTCGAGACTCTCGGTGACACGAGCAGTCGAATGGCTTATGGTGAGTCCGGCGGTGGATGAACGGCTCGACCGGGACCGCCGCCGACGCGGAGGGAGTGACCGAGGTGACCCCAACGGCGGGGAATGAGATGAAGGTGGTTTGGACCCGGGGCAACGGATGTTCCGAGTTGGCAGAGCTCCTGTCGGACACCTCGCCTGACCGAATCACGGGCGACCTCGTCTCGCAATGCATCAGCCACAGGGCCGATCTCCTCATTTCTCGGCGTTTCCCCGGCTCGTTCGACCTGGTCAGCGTGGCGGTCCCTCTCGACTTCGTTCCCGAGAACGTGACCCGGGTCGTCTCGGCTGTGGCCGGCGGACCACATTCGTTCCTCGCCGCCGACACCGCCTCCAGGATCGGCCGCCGTCTCGGCGTCGAGGCGGAGATGATCTCGGCGATCCGACCCGGTGACGATCCGCGCGAGGCCGAGGTCCTGGTCGAGAGCATCGGGCTCTCGGTCCCCGAGATGGGGGGGAGAGTCGTCGAGGTCGAGGGAATCTCAGATCTGGTCGAGAGTCTCGGCGAGGGGGCGTTGATCGTCCTCGGCGCCCCCGGCGGCTCCTGGCTGCAGAGGTCCATGTTCGGCCCTGGCGCCCGTCTGCGCAGCAAAGCGCCGGCCGGGGCGATCATGGTGCGCAGCGCCCCGGATCGTGTCTACCGCTGGATGGGGGAGCCCGTGTTCGTCAGCCCGATGCGGCTCGCCGACGACACCCTGCTCCTGCACCAGGAAAAGGTGCTCGCCGTGGCAGATCGAGGCATGCTGATCGGTCTGGTCCGGCGGGAGAGCCTGGAGGTGGCGGGAACCGCGGCAGTCGGCTCGGTCATGGAGGAAGCGGTGTCGGCGAAGGTCGACGAGACGATCGTCGAGGCGATGGCGCTCGAGCCCACGTTTGGCAAGGACCCGATCCCGGTCACCGACCACGACGAGCGCCTGGTCGGTGGATTGTCGTTGCCAGTCGGCTGAATCCGGCCAGAATCTCCCGACGTGACACTGAGAAGCATCGTAAGGGGGGCGGTGTGGGGCGTCGTCGCCCTTGCCCTGGTCTTCCACCTGGCCGGCGGGTGGTACTTCTCGGGCGAGTTGATCGAGGACGGGTTCGCTCCGGAACCCGACCCGATCGCCCTCGTCCAGGGGGACTTCGAGTTGGAGGAGGTCTCATACAGCGCCCCGCTCGGCAGCATGGACGCCTGGCACCTCCCCGCCGACGGCACCACCTGGGTGATCCATGTCCACGGGTTGGGGGCGACTCCTGCCGAAGCCGAGCCTCTGTTCGCCCCACTCCAGGACGCGGGCTACCCGCAGCTTTCGATCACCTATCGCAATGACGAGGGCCAACCGGCGGATCCGTCCGGCTTCTACCAGTACGGGGCAACAGAGTGGGAGGACGTCTCGGCCGCCGCCGACCATGCTGTGGCAGGCGGGGCGGAGGCGCTGGTTCTCAGTGGTTTCTCGACCGGGGCCGCCCATGTCATGTCCTTCCTCTCCCGGCAGCCGCGCGAGCTGGTGGTCGGGGTGCTGATGGACGCTCCCAACGTCGACTTCGGCGAGACAGTCGACTACGCCGCAAGCCAGCGGGAGCTGCCGGTGATCCCGGTCGCGGTGCCCCCGACGCTCTCCGCCACCGCCAAGTTCCTCACCTCGCTCCGGATCGGGGTCAACTGGAAGCTCCTCGACTACGTGGCAGACGCCGAGGAGACGATCCGCCAGCCCGTCCTCATCCACCACGGGACCGAGGATCTGCGGGTGCCCATCGAGACCAGCATCGACCTGGAACGGGTCAATCCCGACTTGATCGAGCTCATCAAGGTCGAGGGGGCGGGGCATGTCGAGTCGTACGACGTCGATCCCCAGGGTTACACCGAGTCGGTGCTCTCCTTTCTCGAAGGTCTGGGCGGAGCCGAAACCCCCTAGGGTCACGGCCGCACCGAGGAGAAGCTGGTGGCCGACGATCCGATGATCCGTCTCGAAAACGTGAGCAAGACCTTCCCCGGCGCGGCCCGGCCCGCGGTCACCGATCTGAGCATCGACGTCGGGCGCGGTGAGTTCGTCACCCTGGTCGGCCCCTCCGGCTGTGGCAAGACCACGACGCTGAAGATGATCAATCGGATCGTCGAGCCGACCTCGGGGCGGATCTCGGTGGACGGGACTGACGCGATGGCGGTTCCCGCCCACGAGCTGAGAAGATCGATCGGCTACGTCATCCAGCAGGTGGGCCTGTTCCCTCATCGCACCATCGCCCAGAACATCGGAACCGTTCCCTCCCTGCTCGGCTGGGACCAATCCCGTATCGACAGCCGGGTCGCCGAGCTGGTGGAGACGGTCGGGCTCGATGCGGAGATGCTCGCTCGATATCCGGCCGAGCTCTCCGGAGGTCAGCAGCAGCGCGTCGGTGTGGCCCGGGCCCTGGCGGCGGACCCGCCGGTCCTGTTGATGGACGAGCCGTTCGGAGCGGTGGATCCGATCGTGAGAAAGCACCTGCAGGACGAGTTTCGCGACCTCCAGAGACGCCTGGGCAAGACTGTGGTCTTCGTCACACACGACGTCGACGAGGCCATCTTCCTCGGCGAACGGATGGCCATTCTCAACATCGGCGGGATCCTGGAGCAGTACGACGCCCCCGAGACCATTCTGGCCGAGCCGGCAAACGGGTTCGTGGAGAGCTTCCTGGGCGGTGAGAGGGGCCTGCGGCGGCTCGGGCTGCTCCCGGTGGCCGGGGCTGCGGCGGAGAGAGGGCCTTTCGTCGAGGTGTCGGTTTCGCCCGTCGAGGGGCGGAGGGTCATGGAAGAGAACGACGTCGACTGGCTCGGGCTCCTCGACCAGGGTCGGCTGCTCGGCTGGGTCGACGGGTCGCTGGTCGATCGGGTCCCGCTCTCCGAGCTCGAGCCCCGGCCCTTCCTGGTCACCTTGAACAGCGACTCGACACTGCGCGCGGCCCTGGATGCGGTGGTCACCGGTCACGCCCGGGTCGCGGTCCTGGTTGACGACGGGATGTACCGGGGCATGCTCGACCTCGAGGCCATCGCCGAGGAGATCACCGAGTGACGCTCGCCCAGCAGACGGCGCCGTTGTTCGATTGGGACTGGGTCGGCCGGAACCTGGACACGATCTGGGATCGGACGCTCGAGCATCTGAGCCTCACCGGTGTGGCGCTGCTGGCGGGGATGACGATCTCGGTCTCGTTGGCAGCCATCTCGCTTTGGCGGCCGAGGACCTATCCGCCGATCGCCGGTGCCGCGGGGATCGTCTACACCATCCCCTCTCTGGCCGTGTTCGCCCTGGTCGCTCCCTTTGTCGGCATCGGCACAGCCACCGGCCGCTTCATCATCGCCCAGGTGGCGCTGGTCGGGTACACGCTTCTGATCCTGATCCGCAACATCGTCACCGGCATCAGGAGCGTGCCCTCCGAGACCCGAGAGGCTGCGCTCGGCATGGGCTACCGGAATCGGGAAAGGCTGGTCCGGATCGAGTTCCCTCTCGCTCTTCCCGTCATCATCGCCGGGCTCCGCATCGCCACGGTGACGGTGGTGGGCCTGGTCACGGTCACCTCGCTGCTCGGTCTGGGCGGGCTCGGCTTCTTCATCCTCGACGGTCTGCGGCGATCGATCATCTTCCCCACCGAGATCATCGTCGGAGTGATCCTCTCCGTT
>DASUSU010000315.1:0-3532 GCA_036374915.1 Acidimicrobiia bacterium
ATCCACTTCATGAAGAGACGTAAGGCCTCCGGCTCGGAGTGTGCCATCTCCAAGCGGCGGTTCGTCTCACATCCCTCGGCCCAGTAGAGGACGACTCCCATCGCCCAGAACGGGTCATCCTGAAGTCGACCCTGGCCACCTGGTGCCGCGACGTGAAGCTGACCGACGAGCAAGTCGAGGCATTGAAAGTCAGACGACCGCCCATCCCCGGGATTCCGCGGAACACACAACGCAAACGTCATCGCGAAATCGAGATGATCACGGCCCAGGCCGGTCTCGAGGCGATGCACCTTCAGGATGACCCGTTCTGGGCGATCGGAGTCGTCCTCTACTGGGCCGAGGGATGTAAGACGAACCGCCGCTTGGAGATGGCACACTCCGAGCCGGAGGCCTTACGTCTCTTCATGAAGTGGATTCACCGGTACCTCGACCCGAGCGCCACGTTCGCCGCCGCCCTGAACCTGCACTTCGACAACGATGAGAAGCGGGCAAAGCGATTCTGGTCGGTACAACTCGGGATCGATCTGGACGAATTCACCAAGACCTTCGTCAAACCGGACGGCACCGGCCATCGGAAGAATCACCTCGCTCATGGGGTTTGCCGTGTGTCCATGAGGAAGAGCACGAACGCCTGGATCACGACGTCGACGTGGGTCGAGTTCATCAAGAAGGGCCTACAGACGTAGACTCCGACCAGGGCCGCTGGCGCAACTGGCAGCGCAGTTGACTCTTAATCAAACGGTTCCGGGTTCGAGTCCCGGGCGGCCCACTAGGCCCTCGGATGCAACCGAGGGCTCTCTCATGGGACAATGGCCCGACACCGGCGGGTGTGGCGGAACTTGGCAGACGCGCAGGGTTTAGGTCCCTGTGGGCGAAAGCCCGTGGAGGTTCAAATCCTCTCACCCGCACTCTCACGTGAAAGGGGGGACTACCCCCCTTGAACCCCCCCCCCACCGCACAGGCTGACCACGGCCACAGCTGACCGGGGCTACCAGCGTGGCGCGTCATGAAGGCGGGGCTTCGAAGCAGCCCCGCCGTTCCGGCTAGCTGGTGGTGCTCAGGCTCTCGAGGTTCGTGCCGTGAACAGACGAACCAGCTCCCACAGACCGGCCAACCCGACCAGCCCGTAGATCACCCGGGTCGCGGTGTTGGTCTCACCGAATCCGAGGCCGAACAGCTCGGCAACGAGATCGTATTCGGCGATCGCCACCAGCCCCCAGTTGAGGGCCCCGACGATGACCAGGATACGAGCGACATAGTCGACAGGCGACACAGTGACCTCCCTTGTGAGGTTGCTCTGATCCCCCGGCTCACACCTCACAAACATACTCGGCACCCCGATCGCGCGCCGGCGGTCCGGTCGTTCAGGGGTCCTTCGGACCGGGGAGCCTGGGGACACCGGTGATGATTCGCGCTCCGCGTCTGAAGGTGACGTAGCTCCAAGCCCACGAGATCAGCACGAAAAAGCGGTTGCGAAACCCGATCAGATAGAAGATGTGGATCGCCAGCCAGGCCGCCCAGGCGAGGAAGCCTCCGAATCGGAGCCGACCGAAGTCGGCCACCGCCCGGGCCCGCCCGATCGTGGCCAGCGAGCCCTTGTTCCGATAGCGGAACGCAGTCCTCTCCCCACCGGCCAGATCGGCAGCGATCATCCGTCCCGCATGACGACCCATCTGCATCGCGGCCGGGGCAACGCCGGGAACGTCCGGGTACTGAGCCAGGTCCCCGGCGACGAACACCTCCGGATGCCCGGGCACGGTTAGGTCCGGCTCGACCACCACCCGGCCGCTCCGATCAGTCGTCGCTCCCAGCAAGGCACCGAGCGGCGACGCCTGCACGCCGGCCGCCCAGAGAATGGTCCCCGCCTCGATGCGGCGACCGTCGCTCAATGTGACGCCTTGACCGTCGACCTCGTCGACGAGCATCCCCGTCACCACCTCGACCCCGAGTGTCTCCAGTTGGCGGCGGGCACTCTGGGACAGGGTTTCCGGGTAGACGGGGAGGACGTGGGGGGCGCCTTCGACCAGGATCACTCTCGCCTGGGCCGGATCGATGAGGTCGAACTCGTCGCCAAGGGAATGGACTGCGATCTCGACCAGGGCGCCGGCGAGCTCGACACCGGTCGGGCCGCCCCCGATCACCACGAACGTGAGCAGCTGCTCGGCGTGTTCCGGATCTCGCTCGGCTCGCTCGAAAGCTGACAGCACTCGCTGTCGCATGGTCAGGGCGTCCTCGAGCGTCTTCAATCCCAGGGCACGATCCGCCCAGTGGTCATTCCCGAAATAGGAGTGTGTGGCTCCGGTAGCCACGATCAGGTAGTCGTATCCGAGCCTCGACCCGTCGTCCAGGACCACCTCCCTCCCGTCGACCTCGATGCCGATCACCTCGGCCAACAGGACGGCGGTCACATTCCCCTGACGGCGAAACACCGATCGGATCGGATAGGCGATGTCGCTCGGGTTGAGGGCGGCCGCGGCCACCTGGTAGAGCAACGGCTGGAAGAGGTGGAAGTTCCGTCGATCGACGATGGTGATCTCGACCTGTGCCCGCCGCAGCGCCTTGGCCGCGTTCAGCCCGGCGAAGCCACCCCCGAGGATGACGACGCGCGGAACCCGGTTCACGGTGAGCCGGCTCCCAGGGCCTGGGCCAGGGCGCGCAATGCGCGAGCCCGGTGCGAGAGGGTGTTCTTCATTTCGAGACCCATCTCCGAGAGGGTCCGTCCCTCCACCTCGAACACCGGGTCGTAGCCGAAGCCGCCGCTGCCCCGCGGGGTCTCGGCGATGGCCCCGTCCAGGGCCGCTTCGACCACGAGCTCGACACCATCGGGCCACACCAGCGCCACCGCGGTGCGGAATCGCGCCCGACGGTCGGTGACGCCATCGAGCTCCTGCAGCAGGAGCATCACGTTGTCGTGGTAGGTCGCATCGGGACCTGCAAACCGCCCGGTGCGAACCCCGGGAAGCCCGCCCAGAGCCGCGACCTCGAGACCGGTGTCATCGGCCACGGCAGGCAGACCGACCACCTCCACCACGGCTCTCGCCTTGAGTAGGGCATTCTCCTCCAGGCTCGAACCACTTTCCTCGACGTCGGGCCACTCCAGGCCACGGGCGATCTCATCGACCAGCCCCACCGACATGAGCACCGCCTCGATCTCCTCGATCTTGTCCGGGTTCTTGGAGGCGACGACCAGCCGGGGAATCACTCGGCCACCGCTCGCCGCTGCAGGTCGTGCAGCTCGGCGATGCCCGAGGCCGCCAGATCCAACAGCTCATCCAGCTCGGCGCGGGTGAACGGGGCACGTTCTGCCGTCCCCTGCACCTCGACCAGGAGGCCACGACCGCTCATGACCACATTCATGTCGACCTCGGCCGTGACATCCTTCGCATAATCGAGGTCGAGGGTCGGCTGGCCTTCGACGATCCCCACCGAAACGGCCGCGACTTCGTCGATGATCGGCGAGGCCGCCAGCAGTCCCTGCTCCACCGCGTCGGCAAGGGCATAGTGGAGGGCGATCCATGCCCCTGTGATCGCG
>DASUSU010000316.1:0-6470 GCA_036374915.1 Acidimicrobiia bacterium
TAGACGTGGTCGATGCCCAGGTCGAGGCCGAAGAGACGCTCGGCCAACCGACCCGGCACACCATGGCCGTTGACGCCGGGGGTGATCGTGTGCCCGTCCTGACCGGTGAAGCTGCGGTCGGTGTCGATGACCAGCACCTCACCGAGCGTCACACTGTCCTTGATCTCTACGTTCTGACCCATTTGCGCAGCGGCAGGGTAGTTGAGCAGCCTTCCTCGATGTCTCAGCCGCCCAACGCACCGGAAAGCTCACCGATCTGGTGCACCTTGACCAGATTGGTGGCGGCGCGGACGTTGGGTGGGACACCGGCCACCATGACCACCGTCTCGCCGGGGGTGGCCACACCTTCGGCCTCGAGGATCTCGGCGGCAGCGGCCAGCTCGGCGTCGGTGTAGTCCTTGCGCTCGAAGGCATGGGGCTGGATGCCCCAATAGAGGGCCATCCGGTGACGGGTGGTGGTGTTGGGCGTGAAGGCGACGACTCTCTGGATGGGCCGGTACTTCGAGATCAGGCGGGCGGTGCTCCCGCTCTCGGTGAAGGCCACGATCGTCTTCGCCCCCACGTTCTTGGCGATCTGGGTGGCGGCCTGGGCCACCGCCGACGCCACGTCGTTCTCACCACCCACGAATGGGACTGGCGTCTCTCCCGAGAGCGTCCCCTCCTCGATCGTCTGACAGATCTGAGCCATCGCCCGAACCGTCCTCGCCGGGAAATCGCCGATCGCGGTCTCGCCGGACAACATGACGGCGTCCGTTCCACTCATCACGGCATGGGCGACGTCGGTGACCTCCGCCCGGGTGGGCCGGGGGTTGTGGGTCATCGACTCCAGCATCTCAGTAGCGGTCACCGAGACCCTGCCCATGGCGTTGCAGCGACGAATGATGTCGGTCTGGATCAGGGGCAAACGGTCGAGAGGCAACTGCACGCCGAGGTCGCCGCGAGCCACCATGACACCGAACGAAGCTTTCAGGATGTCATCGAGGTTGTCGAGAGCCTGAGCCAGCTCGATCTTGGCGATGACGGGCACGTCTCCTGCTAGATCGGCTACCGCCTCGACATCCCGGCCGGTGCGAACGAACGAAGCGGCCACGAAGTCGACCCCGAGCTCGCGCCCGAAGGCCAGGTCGATCTCGTCTTTGGGGGTGATAATCCCCACCGTGAGGCTGCTGTCCGGGAAAGCGACTCCCTTGTGATCGCCCAACGAACCACCGGTGACCACCCTGGCACGCAGGGCGTTGTCCGAGCGACCCACGACCTCACATGACACCAGGCCATCGGCGAGGATCACCCGGTCGCCCGGGTTGACATCGGTGAGGAGCGACTCGTAGCCGATGGGGATGCGCTCGTGACTTCCCGCTCCCCCCTCCGGGAGAAGGTCGACCTCTGCGTCGGTTTGGAGCTCGATGCCTCCGCCGGGGAACTCGCCGACACGAAGCTTGGGGCCCTGTATGTCCTGCATGATCGCAACCGTCCGGCCCGACTCCGCGGATGCGGTCCGGATCCACTCGAAGAACTGGCGGTGGAGCTCATGTCCACCGTGGGAGAAGTTCAACCGGGCCACGTCCATGCCGGCATCGATGAGCTCACGCACCTTCTCGGGCGAGGCCACCGATGGGCCCATCGTTGCGATGACTTTTGTCTGGCGGGGCACGTCGGCCCTCAAGATAACGAGCCGAGCTTCTCCCGCAGCATTTCGTTCACCAGTTGAGGGTCGGCTTTCCCATGCGTGGCACGCATCACTTGACCGACCAGGAAGCCGACGACCTTTGTTTCCCCTGCCTGGTAGCTCTCGACGGCATCGGGATTGGCCGCCAGAGCCTGCGCGACTGCCTCCTCGAGGGCACCAGAGTCTGAGATCTGGACCAGGTCGCGAGACTCGGCCACGGCGCGGGGATGTCCTTCTCCGTCAAGCACACCTTCGAGGACTTCCTTCGCCGCCGACGATGACACAGTCCCGTCCTCGACCATCGACACCAGCTCGGCGAGCTGACTGCCGGTGAGGGGCAGATCGTCGGGCTCACGCTCCATCCGTCGCAGCCAGGCGGTGACCTCTCCCGTCAGCCAGTTGGCAACGGACCGGTTCGATGCTCCGGATGCGACTGCCTCCTCGTAGACATCGCGCAGGGGCTTGGGCGACCCGGACAGGACGCCGGCGAGATCGACATCGAGCCCGTCCTCGGCATAGCGGGCCCGTCGGGCGGCGGGGAGCTCGGGAAGACGAGACCGCACCTCATCGACCCAACGCTGGTCCATGACCATGGCGACCAGGTCGGGCTCGGTGAAGTACCGGTAGTCCGAGGATCCTTCCTTGGTGCGCATGGGATGAGTGACCGCGGACTCCTCGTCCCAGTGACGGGTTTCCTGGAGGAGTTGCTTCCCGGCCTCGAGTGCCTCGACCTGCCTGGAGATCTCGAACTCGATCGCTCGCTCCAAGGAGCGGAAAGAGTTCATGTTCTTGACCTCGACCTTGGTCCCGAGCTCCTCACTGCCCTGACGGCGAACTGAGACGTTGGCGTCGAAACGGATCGATCCTTCCTCGAGACGGGCATCAGATACCCCGAGCTCGGCTACCAACTGACGGAGCTCGACTGCATATTCACGGGCCTCCGCAGCGCTGCGGATGTCGGGTTTGGACACGATCTCGACGAGCGGCACACCGGAGCGGTTGAAATCGAGGAGAGTCGCGGTGGCCGAGTGGATCCGCCCGCCCTCACCAACGTGGGTCGACTTGCCCGTGTCCTCCTCCATGTGAGCTCGCTCGATGCCCACCCTGCGGGTCTCCCCGTCCACGCTGATCTCGAGATATCCGTCGTGGCACACCGGGACATCGAACTGGGAGATCTGATAGTTCTTGGGAAGGTCTGCGTAGAAGTAGTTCTTCCGGTGGAACACCGACCGTTCGGCGACCTCGCAATCGAGTGCGAGGCCGATCGCCATGATCCATTCGATCGCTTTGCGGTTAGGGACGGGCAGGGCCCCAGGCAGGCCGAGGCAGACCGGGCAGACGTTGGTGTTCGGATCGGCGCCGAAGCCGACGGCGCAGCCACAGAACATCTTCGACTCGGTGGCCAGCTCGACGTGGACCTCGATCCCAATGACCGGCTCCCAGGTCACGAGACCACCTCTGCCAGCTCGGGACGGGCAGTAAAGCCGGCGAGACGCTCGACCTCGGCCGCCACCCTGAACATCGCCGTCTCGCCCAGGGCGGGGGCCATCACCTGGAACCCGATTGGCAGGTTCTGGGCGTCCACCGCAATCGGCACCGAAATCCCGGGGTGCCCGACGAGGTTCAACGGATTCGTGCAGATGTCGGTGAGATACATCGAGAGCGGGTCATCGACCTTCGCCCCTACGGGGAAGGCAACGGTGGGACTGGTCGGGGACACCAGCACGTCGACCTTCCCGTAGGCCGCGGCGTACTCCTCCCGCAACGCAACCCGGACTCGCTGGGCCTGACCGTAGAAGGCGTCGTAGTAGCCGGCGGAAAGGGCGTAGGTGCCGAGCAGGATGCGGCGGGTCACCTCGGGACCAAAGCCTTCGGCGCGGGTCCGAGCCATCAGATCCTCAGTGGTCGCCCCGTCGGCGCGGAGCCCATAGCGGATGCCGTCGAAGCGGGCCAGGTTGGCCGATGCCTCGGCGGGAGCCACCAGGTAGTACGCCGACAACGCGATCTCGACGGTCGGGAGTGACACCTCCACGATCTCGGCTCCCGCATTCGACAGCTCGTCGACCATGTCGGCGACGGACTCCTCGACGGCGGGCTCGTAGCCTTCCCCCGCCATCTCGGTGACCACACCAACGCGCATCCCGTCGACACCCCGCTCCAGGTCTGATGTCAGGTCCGGGTACTGGCCTGCAAATGAGGTGGCATCGAGAGGGTCGTGGCCCCATATCGCCTCGAGGGTGAGGGCGGCGTCGGTGACGCTCTTGGAGAGCGGGCCGATCTGGTCGAGCGACGATGCGAAGGCGATCAGCCCGTAACGACTGACGGTTCCGTATGTCGGCTTGAGACCGACTATCCCGGTCAGCGAGGCCGGCTGTCTGATCGAGCCTCCGGTGTCGGAGCCCAAGGCCCCAAATGCGGATCCGATGGCGACCGCGGCGGCCGATCCGCCAGACGACCCACCCGGGACCCGGCCGATGTCCCATGGGTTGAAAGAGGGGCCGTATGCCGAGTTCTCGGTGGATGACCCCATGGCGAACTCGTCGAGGTTGGTCTTCCCCACGATGACGGCGCCGGCATCGCGCAGTTTGGTGACGACCGTGGCGTCGTATGGGGGCCGATAGCCGGCGAGGATCTGCGACGAGGCGGTCGTCTCCAGCCAACGCGTGCACATGTTGTCCTTCAGGGCGACGGGGATGCCCTGCAGTGGGCCCCGATCGTTGCCCGCAGCCAGGTCTGCGTCGGCGGCCTCGGCAGCAAGGCGGGCACCATCTCGGTCGATGGTCAAATACGCGTGGAGCTGGGCCTCGGTGCGATGGGCGACATCGAGGACGGCATCGAGGAGCTGCACCGCGGTGACCTCTCCCGAGCGCAGCTTCTGTCCCGCCTCCACGATGGTGAGGTCGGTGAGGCTCATCTACGAGAACCGTCCTGTGCAGGTTCACACACCCTGGCGGGGCCCAGAGCCGCGGCAGACCTGGGATGGGACCCGGGACTCACGGCTGCTCCTCCAGGGCTGGGGGCACCACGAAGTATCCGTCCTGTGACGATGGCGCTTGGCCGAGGACCTCATCACGATCGAGGGAGGGGCGAACCTCGTCTTCGCGAAACGCATTGACGAACCCGAGAGGATGGGCCGAGTCGACCTGGGGCTCACCCTCGAGGGATTGCACGCGAGCGGCATGGTCGAGGATGTCGCCAAGCTGGCTCTTGTAGATCTCGAGCTCTTCTTCGCTCAGGTCCAGTCGAGCAAGCCGGGCGACATGCGCTATGTCGATGTCGATGGGCATGAAGCGGCGAGTGTAGGAACCCGGTGGGAGAAGGGTCAGCCCAGTATTCGGCGGAGCACGTCGTAGCACCACGTCAGGTCGTCCAAGGCGATCGACTCGCCCGGCTTGTGGGCAAGCGCGGTCTCCCCTGGCCCGAAGTTGATCCCCGGTATCCCGCGCTCGGCGAGTTGGGCGACGTCGGTCCAACCCTGCTTGTGGGAGACCGCGGTGCCCGCCGACTCGATGAGCCGCTGGAACAGCGGATGGGAAGTCTCCGGGTAGGCGGCGGGAGCAGTGTCCACCACCTCGAGCTCATCCGCCACCGAACAGACCTGCTCCAGGCGTGCGATTGCATCGGGGATTGAGCGGTCTGGCGAGAAGCGATAGTTCACATTGAGGTCGAAACGGCTCGGAATGATGTTGTTGGCCACTCCCCCGTTTGCCCTGGTCACCGAGATCACCTCTTTGAAGTCGAGGCCCTCGATGGGATGCACCTCCGGCTCGAGGCCATCCATCATCGTCAGGAATGGCCCGGCCCTGGTGACGGCGTTGACACCACGCCAAGGGCGAGCCGAATGGCCGGCCTCGCCGATGAAGCTGACCCGGGCGTTGATCGAGCCCTGACAGCCGGCATGGATCTCACGATTGGTCGGCTCCATCACGATGCCGGCATCGATCTCGGCGAGTGTGGGAACGGCATCGAGGATCGGACCCAACTCGTTGTTGGCGAGGGGTCCCTCCTCCCCGGCGTAGAACACACCGACGACCCGTTCGTTGCCGAGGTCCTCGATGAGGTGGATCATCACCGCCAGCCCGCCCTTCATGTCGGAGGCGCCGAGACCGAAAAGCCGGCCATTCTCGAGGCGTGCGCCTACATGTCCCTGCAGGGGAACGGTGTCGGTGTGACCGAAGAGGGCGACGGTGCCCGCCCCCGGCTCACCCACCACCAGCGATGTCTCGACGACCTGTTGGGGATGACCGGAGAGGCGCTCGCTGATGGCGTCTCGAATCGCCTGCTCATTGCCGGTTTCCGATGGGATGTCGACGAGCCCGGCGAGTGTTTCGGTGAGTGTCACGGGTGGTGGGCAAGTTAGCGGCCGTCACTACTCTCCACGATGTGATCACGGACTCCGTCAAAGCGGTCGGGCTCGCCTCAACCACGACGAAGGGGGACGACCCCCCTCCAACACCCCGGTCGGCTTCACCCACATCCTCAGTACTCTTCGCCGGGTGATCACGGACTCCGTCAAAGCGGTCGGGCTCGCCTCCTTCGCCGGTGAGAAGGTCCTCGACGTCTGGTATCCGGATCCGACCGACGCCGACAGCGACCTCGGCCACCTCGCAACCGTCGACGAGGCACGCGGTGTGGAACAACGTCCGCTGGTCACGGAGATCTCCGATCTCTCGGCCCCGCCCGCTGACGCAGCCGATGCCTACCTGAGACTTCATCTTCTCTCCCACCGCATCCACAGACCACACGACATAAGCGTCGAAGGCATCTTCGGAGTCCTGAACAACGTGGTGTGGACGACGGAGGG
>DASUSU010000317.1:0-6195 GCA_036374915.1 Acidimicrobiia bacterium
CGGTGATCGGAGCCGCGGTCCTGGTCGGGCACTGGAGAGCGGCGCGCCGATACCGGCAGGTGCAACTCGAATCCGAGATCCTGCGCCGCAACTCCCTCGAGCTGGAGAGGGCAAATGCCGGTCTAGAGACGGCCCGGCGCCAGGCGGAGGATGCCCTTGCGCTCGCCGAGGAGAAGATCCGGGTTCGCTCCGAGTTCGTCCTGATGATCAATCATGAGCTGCGGACACCATTGACCAGCATCGTCACCGGTGCCGAGCTGTTGCGCTCGAGGGGTCTGTCCGACGCCGACCGCGCCGCCCTTCTCGACTCGATGGTCGCCGACGGATCCAGGCTGCAGGAGATGATCGACCAGATCCTGGCCGTGGCTCGCATCGAGAATCGGGGCTTGTCATACGAGTTGAGTGAAGTGAGCTTCGGAGAGCTGACCCAGGCTCTGGCCTCGGCCCACCCCGGAGCGGTGACCGAAGTCGCCTCCGATTCCGATCCGGAGATCTCGGTGAGGACCGACCTCGGCGCCCTCGGCCTCATCGTGACCTCTCTGGTGGACAACGCCTTCACCCACGGTGCCGATGCCGTGTCGGTCGGCTGCTCCACCCGACCCCAGCTCGAACCCCAACTCGAGGTGGGCGACAGGCCCGACGCAGCAGTCTTCGTCACGGTCGCAGACAACGGGCCGGGAATCGACCATGAGTTCCTCCCCCGCATCTTCGAGAAGTTCGAGAAGTCGGGCTTCTCCTCGGGCACAGGACTTGGCCTGTACATGGCGCGGATGATCATCGAGGCTCTGGAAGGGTCCCTGTCGGTGCGGACGTCGCCGGCCGGCACCACCTTCCAGATCTCGGTGCCGGGGGCGACGGCACGGGACCGGGTGGAGGCGCTGACGTGAGGCGTCTCGGGGCGGTTGCCCTGCTCGTCGTGGCCGGATGCTCCGTCGACACAGGCGGCGCCGACCACTTCACCCTCAGCGAATGGGCGATCGAGGGGCCGAGTCGAATGGTCGCGGCCGACGCCATGTCGCTGACCGTCGAGAATCAGGGAGAGTTCCGCCACACGCTGGTCGTCACCTCGGAGACCGGCGAGGTGGTGGGGGCAACCGGGGTGGTCGAGCCAGGCGACATGGTCTCACTGGCAGTCGATCTGGGCGCCGGAACCTACAGCTTCAGCTGCCGGATCGTGACCGAGGACGACAAGGGGAACCTGAGCGACCACTACGAACGGGGCATGTACCGCACGGTCGCGGTCGAGTCGGGATAGGGTCGGAGAGGTGAGCGGGCCATGAACCGAAGCCTCCTCGACTACGACACACTCAGCTTCGACTGCTACGGGACCTTGATCGATTGGGAGTCGGGAATCTGGACCGCCCTCCAGCCGCTGCTGTGGGCCAACGACAAGCCGATCAGCCGGGCCGAGGCCCTCGCCGCGTTCGGACGTCTCGAGGCGGCGCAGCAGGAGGAGACACCCCACCTCCGCTATCCCGAGCTCCTGGCCCGGGTCCACCGCGACCTGGCCGGGAGGCTCGGCCTCGCCACCAGCGACGCCCTCGACCACGCCTTTGGCGCCTCGGTGCCCGATTGGCCCGCCTTCACCGACTCCCCTGCCGCACTGGCCCTTCTGAGCGAGCGCTACCACCTGGTGATCCTGTCCAACGTGGACCGGGACAGCTTCGCCGAGTCCAACCGACGTCTCCAGGTGAGCTTCGCCGCGGTATACACCGCGGAGGACGTCGGGTCGTACAAACCCGACCCGGCCAACTTCGACTACCTGCTCCACCATCTCGGCGACGATCTCGGAGTCGGTCCCGACTCGGTGCTCCATGTGGCGCAGAGCCTGTTTCACGACCACGCTCCGGCCAAGGCTGCCGGTCTCGAGACTGCCTGGATCGACCGACAGCGGCTCTCGGCGGGCGGCGAGTGGGGAGCAACCGTTCCGGTCGAGGATCGGCCGGTCCCCGATCACATCTTCTTCTCCATGGCCGACCTGGCGAGGGCTGTGGAGGCTTCCTGAGCGTCGGCGATACGATGCCGCCGATGGATCGAACCGCCCTGATTCGCCCGGTCCCGGCCAGCTTCGACCAGGCCCTGATGCGCGAGGAGCGGCCCCGGATCGACGTCGAGCTGGCCCGCTCCCAACACGACGAGTACCGCGCCCGTCTCGAAGAGGCCGGGCACACCATCGAGGTAGTGCCCGCCGACGAGGCCCACCCCGATTGCGTGTTCATCGAGGACACCGCGGTGGTCGTGGGGGAGGTTGCGGTCATCGCCCGTCCCGGGGCGGTCTCGCGTCGGGGGGAGACCCCTCCGGTGGCGCGCACCCTGGCCAAGTGGTTCGCCACCGCCGAGATCACCGAGCCAGGAACGCTCGACGGCGGCGATGTCTTCGTGATGGGAGATGTCCTCTACGTCGGGATGTCGGAGCGGACCAACGCCGACGGCATCGACCAGTTGCGGGCGGTCACCTTCCACCAGGGGATGAAGCTGGTCACGATCAGGGTCAACGACGTCCTTCATCTCAAGTCGGCGGTGCTCCCCATCGACGAGGAGACGGTGGTGGTGACCCCGGGCACGGTGGACGAGGATCTCTTGGAAGGTCTCCACATCGTCCACGAGGTGGACACCGAACGGCACCGGTTCAGTGCGCTTCCTCTGGGCGACGGCAGGGTCCTGGTGACGGCCAACGCTCCGGCCACGGCCGAGCGCATAGCCAAGTCGAACCGCGAGGTGGTCCCGATCGATGTCTCCCAGATCCAGGCGGCGGACGGCGGGCTGACCTGTATGTCCATCCTGTTCTGACTTGAGCCACGACGTCGTCATCGTCGGCGGCGGTGCCATGGGCTCTTCGACCGCGTTTCACCTGCTCCGGGCCGACCCTGCTCTCTCGGTGGTGGTGGTGGAGCGGGACTCGGGCTACGCAAGGGCCTCGACCGTGCTCTCCGACGGCAACGTGCGCATCCAATTCGGGCTCGAGGAGAACATCAGGATCTCCCAGCATGCGATGGACGTGCTGGCCACCTTCGACGACGACATGGAGACGCCCCGTCATCGGCCCGAGGTCGCCGCGAGGCACCAGGGCAATCTCTTCCTCGCCGATGGGGTGTCCAAACCGGCGGCCTTGGACGGAATCGAGCTGCAGAAGCGTCTCGGATGTGATGTGGACTGGCTCGAGCCCGGGGACATCGCAGCCCGGTTCCCGGCGCTGGGCGCGATCGACGGCCTGGTGGGTGGCAGCTTCGCCCAGGCCGACGGCTCGGTCGACCCGAGCGCCGTTCTCCGGGGCTACCGCAACAAGGCGATCGAGCTCGGGGCCGAGTACGTCGAAGACGAGGTCACCCGGCTGATCGGTGGTGACGGCCGAGTGGAGGGAGCGCGGCTGCAGAGGGGTGGGGACCTGATCTGCCCGATCGTGGTCGCCACCGCCGGTGCGTGGACCGCGGACCTGGTGCGGCCACTCGGTGTCTCGCTTCCGGTGCTCCCGGTGATGCGGACCGTCTACGTGGTGTCGAGCACCGTCCCCACGTCCGGGATGCCCAGCGTCTTTCTCCCCTCGGGCGTCTACGCCCTTCCCGAAGCCGACCGGACCTGGCTGATCGCCTGGTCCAGGGAAGAGGACCCGGTCGGCTACGACTTCACCCCGGCGGGACGGCAACGGTTCGACGATCTGATCTGGCCCGAGCTGTACCGGTGTCTCCCCGCCTTCGACAGGCTCGAGGTGGAGTCGGCCTGGGCCGGTCTCTACGCGGTGAACACACTCGATGGGAACGCGATCCTCGGCGAGTGGCCCGAGATCGAGGGCCTGTATATCGCCACCGGGTTCTCGGGACACGGTTTCCAGCAGGCCCCGGCCGTGGGCCGATATCTGAGCGAGCTGATCCTCGGTGTGGAACCGACCCTCGACCTGTCCCGGCTCGGGTGCCGACGTGTGCTGGCCAACGAGCCCCTCCACGAGGACGCGCAAAGGCTGATCTAGCCGTCCCTCGCCGATCGGCTGAGTGATCGGGTCCTTCTCCCCTAGCCCGATTCCCCCGCTTCGCTCAGCATTGAGGCGAAAGGAGTGATGATGGATCGAGGTCTGCCTTCGCCGCCGGGTCTCGTGCCGCGACTGCCCGGTGTCCCTCATCGAGTGGAGGAGCGGGAACACATCTCGCCACCGTGGGTGGCGTGGTCGATCTGGCTCTTCTTCATCGCGGTCTGGGTCACACTCGGCCTGTTCCAGGTGATCTCGCCGGACACGACCGGTGAGATCATGGACTGGGTGGCCGAGCAGTCGATCGTGGTCGAACTCGGTGTCTGGATCGTGTTCCTCCCGGTGCTCACGGCCGTTGCCATCTGGGAGACATCGCTGGATCTGTGGATACGCCTGATCGCCCTGGCCGCGTGTCTCACCTGGACCACATTCGGGCTCTACCCGAGAAAGGATCGCTCCCGATGAGAGCCATGGTCGTGTTCGAGTCGATGTTCGGGAACACCGGGCTGATCGCCGAGGCCATCGCCGATGGTCTGGCCCGCCACGGAGAGGTAGAAACTGCCGAGGTGGGGACGGCTCCGGTCCTCGTGCCTGCCGAGGTCGACCTCGTGGTAGTAGGCGGGCCTACCCACGCTTTCGGGATGAGCCGGCCCGGCACGAGGAGCAACGCCAAGGAGCAGACGGAGGCCCCGCTCGTGTCGGCGCGAATCGGGATACGGGAATGGCTGGACGGGATGGCCCGCCCCCGGCACCGGGTGAGCTCGGCCACATTCGACACCCGGATCGACAAGCCGCGATTCCCCGGATCGGCCGCCGCCGGAGCCGCCAAGAGGCTGCGCCGGCTCGGGTTCCACCAGGTGACGCCGCCGGAGAGCTTCTTCGTCGTCGGTGGGACCGGGCCGCTCCTCCCCGGCGAGTACGAACGGGCCCATCGCTGGGGAGAACTGATCGGATCGACCGTCACCGAGACGGAAACCGTCCGACACTGACGCACCCGGTCGAGCCCTCCTGACAGCCGCCGCTTGATGGTGTATGTTCGCGGGTGCTGGTCGGACACGTAGGCCGGAAACGGCCGGATCACGAGACCGGAGAGCGGCCCACCCAGGTGGGGCGCTCCGGGAAGCCCCGGAGGCGGAAACGTCGACGGGGCTTCTCTCATGGGCCGGCGCTAGCTTCCCCGCCCATGTCGGATGTGGGTACGTGAAGGCACTGGTCAACAAGGGTGACGGCGGCGTGGCAGTCGAGATGGCCGAGGTGCCGGAGCCTGAGCCCGGTCCCGGCGAGGCTGTGGTCGAGGTGCGCGCAGTCGCGGTGAACCGGGGTGAGCTGCGTCTGCTCAGGGCGCGCCCCCGGGGCTGGCGGCCGGGACAGGACGTGGCCGGGGTGGTGACGACAGCCGCAGCGGACGGGTCAGGCCCGGACAAGGGGAGTCGCGTTGTCGCCTGGCCGGAGCAGGCAGGATGGGCGGAGCGGGTGGCGGTTCCCAGCTCGCATCTGGCGCTGCTCGCCCCGGGGGTGTCCTTCGCCGAGGCGGCAACGCTGCCGGTCGCCGGCGTCACTGCGTTGCGCACCCTCAGGCTCGGCGGAGACCTGAAGGGTCGCCGGGTGTTGATCACCGGGGCGGCGGGCGGAGTCGGCCGATTCGCCGTGGAGTTGGCGGCCGGGGCGGGCGCCTCGGTGATCGGGGTTGCCGCCGACGACTCGCGGGCAATCGGCTTGGACGAGTTGGGGGCTGCCGATGTGGTTCATGATGCCGACCAGGCGGAGGGTCCCTTCGATCTCATCCTCGAGTCCGCCGGCGGCCCGTCCCTGGAGTCGGCGGTGCGACTGGTCGCACCGGGCGGGACCATCGTCGTCTTCGGCAACTCCTCCGACACCCCGGCTTCGATCTCCTTCGGTGACTTTCGGGGTCGGGCGGGAGCGCGGATCGTCTCCTTCTTCGTCTACGAGAGCGGAGAGCCTCCAACGTTCGGCTCGGACCTGAGGCTGTTGGCCGACATGGTGGCAGAGGGAAGGCTCCATCCCACAGTGGGGCTCGAGGCGAGCTGGGCCGATCCCAACCAGGTGTTCGAGGCGCTCGCCCAGCGCCGGGTCAACGGCAAGGCGGTCCTCGTCGTCGGCTGATCGCGGCGCTGATCGACAGCCCCGCATCGAGCTGATCCGGTTCTTGGCCGGATCTGTCCCAGCCGACCCATACGATGGCGAAATGACCGATCTGCCGGTCGACGTGATTC
>DASUSU010000318.1:0-3318 GCA_036374915.1 Acidimicrobiia bacterium
CTTCGAACATGATCAGCAGTGCCGCATTCTGCCCGTCGAACCACTGGGCGTAGTAGTCGCCGCCCCACCCGTCGGCCGCATCGACACCGACGTCCTCGCCGAGTACCTGGTCGATCATGATCCGGAACCCGAATTCGCCCCAGACCGACTCGCGCTCGAGGTCGTACCCGGGGAGGCTGGGAGCGGTGACGTCGAAGCTGGTGGGGAGATCCCGCTGGTAGTCACTGGGGGTGATGATCTGCTCGGTGGACCCGGGCAGGTCCGGCATCCGGGCATAGGCCTCGTTGACCGTTGCCCATTGGTCACGGAGATAGTGGTCCTGGACCCAGGCCAGACCTGCGTCGTAGGGGAAGATCAGGGAGTCCTGGATGAACATCGGGGCGTTGTCGAGCGCCTCGGTGTCGATGTCCAGGGCCTCGGCGAAGAATTCCCCGATCTCGCGCTGGGTCAGTGTCTGGAGGAAGAGAAGCTCGGTCATGCTGGCGTCACCCTCGATCAGGGCCTGATAGGCCGATGCCTCGTCGAGACGCTCCTCGTCGAGCATGGCCGTGTAAACGGGGTGGAACCCGAGACGCTCGTCGGTCAGAGCATGGGTCAGCTCGTGGATCATCGTGGCTCTCTGCACGATGCTGAAACCCTCTTCGCGCATCGGCACCACCAGCTCGCCGGTCTCCCCGTCGTAGTAGCCGGCGACCTGCTCGCCGTACAGATCGGTGAGAAGGAGCTGCAGGTTCACGTCGTCCTCGAGCAACCCGAGCAGTTTGTACAGGGCCTCGTCCGCAGGGAAGTCGTCGGACTCCTCCTCGATCTGGGCTCGAACCCTCTGCTCCAGCTCCTCCTCGGTGACGATGCTGATCGTCGGCGGCTCCTGGAAGCGAAGCCCCCGGATCTCCTCGGTGGTCCGGACCAGGGCGAGCAGCTCGTCCTGTACTTCCTGGGGAAGGGCGTCGATCCCGGGAAGGGCGTCCCAGGTCGGCTCGGGGAGGGTGGTGGTGGTGACCTGAGCAGTTGTCGTGGTGGTGGTCGGGGCCACTGTGGTGCTGGTCGAGGGAGACGGCGCGGCCGTGGTGGTGCTCGCCGTCTCCCGGGTGCAAGCGCCCAGAACCAGGGCGAGCGCGAGGACGACGGCGAGACGTCGGGTCATGACGGTCAGGTTATCGGCGCAACATGGCTAGATCGTTAGCTGTCCCGGCAATTCCGACCGGCTCCGCCCGACTCGGCCCGCTGGTAGCTTGGGAGCGGTCGAGGAGCAGGGAATGGTCGGCCGAGGGAGCATTCGGATGTCTGAGGTCGACCCGGCGGATCGGGTTCCTGGCCGGCCCGAGATGACCGAGTTCCGGCACCGGCTCCGCCTCCACCAGGCTCGGTGGCGTGAGATCAAGGGCCACCCGATCGGATCACAGCCGATCGCGCCAAGACCGGAGACCGAGCCGGGACGGCCGGTCGGGAGCCGGCTCCCACTTGCCTACGCAAAGGAAACCGGCGCCAACTTCCTCACGGCGGAGGCACTCGAGGCGGCGAAGCTTCGGACCTCGTTCATCGAGCCTCATCAGAGTTTCGACCATCAGCGTCTCTGGGCCGACCTCCTGTCGTCGGAAGCGTTGACCTTCAACCTGTTCGGCGACCTGGCCGCCGACCTGAAGCGGGCAGACCGGGCCGTTCATACCTGGTGGCCGGATGCCCCGGGCACGGTGCGTGAGGTCCGCTTTGCCCACTCGCCGGGTCGTTTCGACCCCGCCTACCTCAACAGCCTCCGCGCCTTCGACGTCGCCCTCGTGCTCGACCTCGGCGACGGGGCCAATGGGATGCTCGCGGTCGACGTCACATATCACGAGTGGGCCAAGCCGGAGATCCCGAAACCAAGCAACATGTCTCGCTACGTCGAGGTGGCCGAGAGGTCGGGCATGTTCCAGCGGGGTGCGCTCGATGTGGTCAAGGGCAGGTCGGCCCTATGTGTGATGTGGCTCGAGCACCTTCTGTTGCTTTCGATGCTCCAACACGAGAGCGGCGCTTGGGCCTGGGGCCGGTACGTCGTGGTGCATCCAGCCGGCAATCTGGATTACGCAGAGGCGTGCGCTCGGTACCGGGAGTTGCTCGTCGACGGGTCGACATTCGCCTCGATGGCACTCGAGGAATTGCTCGATGCCGACGTACTCCCCAAGCGGACGGCCAGCGCAATCCGCTGGCGATACCTGCCCGGCTGAGTCCCGCGCCGGGAGATCCAGCGGCCGCAGGAGCGGGTCAGATGAAGTCGAAGAGTGGTGGGAGGATCACCACCACCGCCGCGGCCCACAGGGCGAAGACCGGCAGATACGCGGTCTGCCAGCGTTCGAGTCGGTGGAGCGTGCCCCTTCCGGTGACGAACCGGGTGGACAGCCAGGCGGTCCCGGCCAGGCTGACCAGAAGCACCAGGTTGAGGCCGAGGACTGCCGTTCGGTTCGGGGTGAACCCGAGCTCTCCGATCCGGGCGATCATCGCCCCGAGGACCATGATGTCGAGCACGAGTGCGCTGACCACGGCGACCAGTTGGATGCGGTCCATCCAGCCCGGCCGGCTCGACGGGTCCCGGGCGGACATCCCGTACAAGACGAGCCCGAGGACCACCAGGAGCAGGGCGTCGAAAACACCGAGAAGCTCGCGATCGAACGCTCCGCCCAATCCGGTCGCCGCGTAGACGACGGCGGCACCGGCCAGCATCACCGAGAACAGAGGTGTGAACAGCATGGTGAGCACCGGTGCCATGTTCTCCACGACCCGCTGTTTCGATTCGACCAGCCATGCGGCGACGATCACCGCACCCGCCGCCCCGGAGGGCAACACCCATTCGATGACCCGCTCGGTGTCGACACCGGTGGGCTCGAGTATGAGCGCGGTCAGCGCGAGGAGCACCCCGCCTCCGAGTGCGATCAGCACGTAGTAGATGAACCACTCGCCGGTGAATCGGAGAAAGTCCATGCGTCGCTCGTGGGATCGGGCCATCCCGCTCATGTACGGATAGGCGACCACGAACCACAGCACGACGGGCAGATGAGCGGCGACGAGCAGCTCGGTCGACCCGCCCTCGAGGTACGGGTAGAGGTTGATCACGATTCCAACGACCCCGAACGGGGCGGCCGTCAGCAGAGACTGGCGCAGGGAGAGTCGCCGCTGGCGGGCGAAGTAGCCGGCGAGGAACGGCAGCACGAACAGGCTCGCGTTCCGCAGCAGCCATCCGGGCTCCTCGGTGGGGAACCCCGCGGCCAGACGTGCGACCTGGATCATGATCGCCGCCGCGACGGCGAACAAGAGTGCCTCGGGCCAGCGGCTGTCAGCCTCCTG
>DASUSU010000319.1:0-10604 GCA_036374915.1 Acidimicrobiia bacterium
GGGGCCAAGGCGGCTTGGCTGGCCATGGGCCGCCGCGCCGGGCTGCCGGTCCTGCCCGGACTGGTGGTGGGGGCCGCGGCTTCACGACACCACATGGAGCTGGGGGCGGCCACCCTGGCCGGGCGGGGATCGGGCGCAGCCCGGCTCGCGGTCATGTCCGAGCCGGTGGCGGAGGCGGAACGGCTGGTCGAATCGGCATCCGCCCTCGGCGATCATCTCGTGGTCCGCTCCTCGAGCCTCCTCGAGGCGTCCGGCGAGTTCTCCGGTGCGTTCGCCTCCTATCTGGACATCGCCCCCGCGGAGCTGCCCAAGGCGGTCGCCGGATGCTGGGCTTCGGCCTTCACCGTGGCCAGCCTGGAGCGCCAGCGAGCGGCTCGGATCGAGCCGGGGTCCTTTCCCATGGCGGTGCTGGTGCAGAGGGAGTTGGACCCGGTGGCGGGGGGCACGGTCGTGATCGAGGACGACGGGACCGTCGTCGTGCACGGGATCAAGGGATCCCCGGCGCCGCTGCTCCAGGGATGGGCCGGTGGAAGCCGGGCGAGCCGGGGCGAGACCTGGCACGGGGACGAGCTGATCGACCTGATCGGGGGCGACATGCTCGACGAGATCGGGGCGCGAATCGAGGAGGCGCAGGCCTCCCTCGGGGTGACCCGGTGCGAGTGGGCCATGGAGGAGAGGGTCTGGCTGCTCCAGATGGGGAGGCGTGGCCGTGCCCCGAGCCCGACCCTGAGCACGGTCGAGGTCGCCGACCCGGGTCTGGTAGCCATCGCCCGGGCGGCGGCCCGGGCCCCGGGACCAGTCGGCGAGGAGATGGTCCTGCCCTGGGCGATCGCCGGCCTGCCCTCGCCGCCACCCACCGCTGCAGAGCCGTCAGCGCTCTCCACCGAGGAGGCGATCGAGATGCGCGACCACCTCGTCGCCCAGGTGTGGGGCCTTCCCCCCGATCTGGCCATGGCCGCCGCGGGCGAATGCACCACCTTGCTCCTCGGCCCGGACCCCTCCTCCGGTCTTCGTGCGCTCGCAGATGTGCGCCCACCGGAACCGGAGCCGGCGACACGTCTGCTCTCCCATGTCGAAGCCTCGCTGCGCCCCGGCCACGCCACCCGGCTGGGAATCGGGCGGTGGGAGCCCTTCGTCGCTTCGGTGACCCTGGCCTTCGGGACCCGGCGGCTCGGCACCCCCGCCTCACCGGGGATCGGCGCCGGAGCGCGGGCACATGTCGACAGTCCCGGCGCCATCGACCGCTTCCGGAGCCGGAGCGTGGTCACCGCCCCCCAGCCGGTCCCCAACCTGGCACCGCTGCTCTGGGACGCGGCCGGGCTGGTGACCGAGACAGGGAGCCCGGCAGCCCATCTCTTCGAATCGGCCCGGGCGCTGGGTATCCCCGCCGTCGCCGGGGTCGACCTGCCCGAGGGGGAGCACATGGTGGCCATCGACGGAAGCTCCGGTGTGGTCGCCACACTGGCCATGGATGGTGACGACGATGTCTGAGCGGATCGGTGTCGTCGGGCTCGGGGTGATGGGCTCGGCCATGGGGCGGAACCTCCTCGCCGCCGGGCACCAGGTGATCGGATTCGACATCGACCAGGACAAGGGCGCCACCTTCGTGGACATCGGTGGCGAGACCGCGTCGAGTGCCGGTGACGTGGCAAGGGCGGTGGAGGTGGTCGTCCTCTCCCTTCCCACCGTCGCCGCGCTGGCCGCCGTCGCCTCCGAGATCGCCGAGAGTGCCGGGCCGGGTCTGATTTGCCTGGAAACGGGCACTTTCCCGCTCCAGGCGAAGTTCGATGCCCGTGACATCCTCGCTGCGGCCGGGGTCGATCTGCTCGACACCCCCCTCTCCGGCACCGGGCTCCAGGCCGCCGATGCCACGCTGGTCGTGTTCGCCTCGGGAAGCCGGGAAGGCTTCGAGCGGGCCCAACCCGTGTTCGACGCCATCGGCCGCTCCACCCACTACCTGGGCGAGTTCGGCAACGGCTCCAAGATGAAGTACATCGCCAATCTCCTGGTTGCGTTGCACGGGTTGGCCGCGGCAGAGGCCCATGTCCTCGGCATCGCCGCGGGTCTCGACCCGGCCCGGGTGCAGGAGGTGATGGAGGACGGGGTCGGCTCCTCCAAGATCTTCGAGATCCGCGGCCCGATGATGGTCGCCGACGACTACCCGGCGGCGGCCCGGCTCGACATCCTGCTCAAGGACTCGACCCTGATCCGGGACTACGCCAGGTCGGTGGGCGCCCCCACCCCGCTGCTCGACGCCGCGGTCCCGATCTATCAGCAATCCAGTGAGGCGGGGCTGGGCGACCTCGATGCCGCCGCCCTCTGCCGCTTCCTCGAGGATCTCGGGGGTCTGGAGCGATGATCGGCCGCCCGCTGCGACGGCTCGAAGACCCCCGGCTGGTCACCGGTCGGGGTCGCTACGTCGACGACATCGTCATGGAGGGCATGCTCCACGCCGTCTTCGTCCGCAGCATCGAGGCTCATGCCCTTGTCGAGTCGGTCACCCTCGACCGGGAATCCGGGTGCGGCGGCGACCTCTACACCGGGCTCGACCTGGGACTGGAGGCGCCCATGCCCAACCAGTACCCGTCGCCGGTGATCAAGCAGTCGATCCAGGCGCCTCCCCTCGCGTTGGACGAGGTCTGCTACGTGGGTCAGCCGGTGGCGGTGGTCGTCGCCGGCACGGCCGCCGAGGCGGTGGATTGCGCCGAGGCGGTGCAGGTGGATTACCAGCCGCTCCCGGTGTCGATCGATCACCGCACCGCACTCGGTCCCGACGCGGCCCCCGCCCACCACGGCTCGACCTCCAACCTGGTCGCCACCCTCACCGCCGGGTTCGGAGACGTCGACGGAGCGTTCGCCGGAGCTGCGCGAGTGGTGCAGGTGGAGGTCGACCAGCACCGCGGCGCCCTCGCCTCCATGGAGGGCCGGGCCGTCCTCGCCGCCTGGGACGACCTCGATCGGCGGCTGACCGTCTGGACCTCGACCCAGGCGCCCCACGCGGTGCGCGCCCACCTGGCCGCCTACCTCGGGCTCTCCCCGGACGAGCTGCGGGTGGTGGCCCCCGACGTCGGCGGCGGGTTCGGGCCGAAAGCCGCCATCTACTCCGAGGAGTACGCGGTGGCCGCCCTCGCCCTGAAGCTGCGGCGCCCGGTGAAGTGGACCGAGCGGCGCCGCGAGCACTTCGTCGCCACCAACCAGCAACGGGGGCAGAGCGGCCGATTGGAGGCGGCGGTCGACGGCAGCGGCCGGATCCTCGCCCTCCGCGCCCGCCTGGTGCACGACTGCGGGGCCTTCGTCCCCTACGGTGTGGTGGTCCCGATGACCACCCTGCGTCTCCTCTCGGGCCCCTATGCCATCCCCGCCCTCGACGCCGCCATCGACGTCGTCTTCACCAACGCAACCCCAACCGGGGCGATCCGGGGCGCGGGTCGTCCCCATGCCACGTTCGCACTGGAGCGGCTGGTGGATGCCATCGCCCGCGATCTCGGGATGGACCGGGCCGAAGTGAGACGACGCAACTACGTCCCGGTCGACGCATTCCCCTATCAGATCGACATAGCCGGCTCGGACGGGCGCAAGGTCACCTACGACGGGGGCGATTACCCCGCTGCGCTCGAGGCGGCCCTGGCCGCGGCCGATGTCGACGGGTTCGGGCAGCGCAGGGAGGCCTCGGCCCGACAAGGCCGGCTGCGCGGGTACGGGATCGCCTCGTATGTGGAGGACACCGGGCTCGGCCCATACGAGGGCGTGCGGATGGAAGTCCTGACCAACGGCGAGGTGCTCGTCGAGACCGGTTCCGGGTCACAGGGACAGGGTCATGCCACCGTGTTCGCCCAGATCTGCTCCGCACATCTCGGGGTGAGCCCGGACCGGGTCCGGGTCCGGGGCGGCGACACCGCCGCCTACGGGCACGGGATCGCCACCGTGGCCAGCCGAACCGGGCAGACCGCAGCCTCGGTGGTCCATCTCGCCGCAGGCGACCTGGCCGAGACGATCAAGCGCCTCACCGCCTCGCGGCTGGAGGCCTCACCCGAAGACATCGTCCTGGTCGACGGAGCGGCGATGGTGGTGGGTCAGCCGGGGACCGAGATCCCCCTCGGCGAGCTGGCGGCCGGGCTTCAACCGAAGTTCGGCGGGTCCCTGCCCGAAGGGCAGCAGCGGCCCGGGCTCTCCGTGGAGCGGGTGCTCCCCTTCGACGGGCTCGCCTACACCTTCGGGACCCACGTCGCCGAGGTCGAGCTCGACCCCGAGACCGGCCTGGTCACCGTGGTCAACTACGTCGTCGTCCACGACTGCGGGACGTTGCTCAACCCGATGATCGTCGACGGCCAGATCGACGGCGGGGTGGCCCACGGCCTGGGCAATGCGTTGACGGAGGAAATCCGATTCAACGAGGACGGCCAGCCCCTGACCACGTCGTTCATGGACTACCGGCTCATCACCGCGGTCGACATGCCGCCCCTGGTCAAGATCCACACCGAGACGCCGTCGCCGACCAACCCGCTCGGGGCCAAGGGAGCAGGCGAGGGAGGCACCATTCCCGCTGCCGCCGCCGTCGTCTCCGCCATCGAGCATGCCCTGGCCGACCATGCCGTGGTGGTGAACCACCATCCGGTGAGCGCAGAATGGGTCCACCGGAAGCTGGCAACATCCGGGGAGTGAGCCAGCGAGGCGCCGAGCCGTTCAAAGTCCGATCACTCACCGCCTCGGTCTACGTTCCCAACCTCCTCTTCGCCATCGGGCAGGGCGCGGCCCTGCCCGTCATCGCCCTACTCGCCCTCGACCTCGGGGCATCCCCGGCCATGGCGGGGGCGATCGTCGCCCTGCGCGGGATCGGCACCCTGATCTTCGACGTGCCCTCGGGCATGCTCGTCGCCCGGTTCGGCGATCGCCGGGCGATGACCTGGGCCACCGCAGCCCTCGGTGTCATCGCCGTCGCGGTCGGCCTGCGGCCCTCGCTTCCCGTCTACGCCGGGCTGATCCTGGTCATGGGGTGCGTCTGGTCGGTCTGGGCCCTGGCCCGGCTCTCCTACGCCACCGAGTCGGCGCCGCTCCCGCACCGGGGCCGGGTGATGTCGATGATGGGGGGCACGATGCGGATCGGCCACTTCCTGGGGCCGCTGATCGGAGGCCTGGCGGTGGTCCCCCTCGGGTTGGCCGGCCCGTTCTTCGTCCAAGCCGCCCTGGCGGTCGCCGCTGCCTTCAGCCTGGCACTGGCCGCGGAGGGCCTGACCGCCCCACCACCGTCACGCCCGGCACCGGTGTCGATGAGACAGATGGCCATCGAGCACCGGCGCACACTGGCGACGGCGGGTTTCGTCGCCGTCACCGTCCAGGTCCTGCGCAGCTCGCGCCAGGCGGTCGTCCCCCTGTGGGGCGATCAGATCGGGCTCAACGCCAGCCAGGTGTCCCTGATCTTCGGCGCCTCGTCGGCGATCGAGATGGTCCTGTTCTACCCGGTGGGGATGCTCATGGATCGTCGGGGGCGGAAGTGGGCCGTGATCCCCTGTCTCCTCCTCCTCTCGGCGGGGATGGGTTTGGTCCCGTTGACGACGGGGTTCACCGGCCTCCTCCTGGTCGGCCTGTTCCTCGGTTTCGCCAACGGTCTCGGCTCCGGGATCAACATGACCCTCGGCTCCGACCTGTCCCCCGCCCTTGGCCGGAGCCAGTTCCTCGGCCTGTGGCGAATGGTGACCGACCTGGGTTCGGCCGGAGGGCCCCTGCTGGTCGCCGTGGTCACCTCTCTCGCCTCGCTGGGCGCGGCACCTGTTGCGGTTGCGCTGATCGGTCTGGTCGGCACCGGGGTGATGTGGAGGATGGTCCCCGAGACCCTGACCAGGGACCTGGAGTGACCCTCATATGCTCTGGCGGCGGTGACCGGTAGGAAAGGGGCGCATCGTGGACCTCGGCATCAAGGACAGGACCGCCCTGCTCACCGCGTCGAGCCGGGGGCTCGGCAAGGCCTGCGCTCTGGCGCTCGCCGCCGAGGGAGTGAACGTATTCATCAACGGGCTCAGCGAGGAGAACCTGGACCGGGCCGCCCGCCAGATCCGGGAGGAGACTTCGGCGGAGGTCGTCACCGTCGTCGCCGACATCAACACCGGAGAGGGCCGGGCCCGCCTCCTCGAAGCCTGTCCCGACCCCGACATCCTGGTCAACAACAACTGGGGCCCGCCCCCGGGCCGATGGGAGGACTTCGAGTACGAGGACTGGCTGGAAGCCGTGGAGGCCAACATGCTCGCACCGTTGATGATGATCCGGGGCGTGGTCGGCGGGATGAAGGAGCGACGTTTCGGCCGCATCGTCAACATCACCTCGCAGATGGTGAAGTCACCCTTCTCGGTGATGGGGCTGTCGGCCGGCGCCCGCACCGGCCTCACCGCCGCGGCCAAGGCCCTGTCCCGGGACGTTGCCGCCTACAACGTGACCATCAACAACCTGCTCCCGGAGCGAATCGACACCGAGCGCCAGGTGTACATGGCCCGGCAGCGGGCCGAGTCGGCAGGGATCACCTATGAAGAGGCGAGGCAGGAGATAGTGGACAGCATCGCGGCCAAGCGGATGGGCCGCCCCGAGGAGTTCGGCGCCGCCTGCGCCTTCCTGTGCAGCGCCCAGGCCGGCTACATCTCCGGGCAGAACCTCCAGCTCGACGGCGGCTCGTACCGGGGCACGTTCTAGCCACGGGCGCCGAACCCGTACACTGCGGGGCCAACGGTCAGCTTCCCGTGGATCTCCCCAATGGTGACCCGGGCGAGGCCAGGGGAAGGGTGATCAGTTGCGAGATCGGTTTCGACGTTGGGGACGGATGGCGGTGGTGGACATCACCCCGCTGCGCGAGGTGCCCTCCTATCGCTGGCTCTACGCCGGGATGTTCTTCGTCCAGGCCGGCCGGAACCTCACCATCGTTGCGGTCCCCTTCCAGGTCTTCGAGCAGACCGGCTCGACCCTCGCGGTCGGCATGCTCGGCCTGGCCCAACTGGTTCCGCTGCTCATCGTGTCCATCGTGGGCGGAGCCCTGGCCGATGCGGTCGATCGGCGGATCCTGCTCGTGATGTCGCAACTCGGCCTGGCCGCGACCGCGGCCGGGCTGTTGTGGAACTCGCTTCTCGATGCCCCGGCGATATGGCCCCTGTACGTGCTCAGCGCGGTCAATGCCGGAATCTCCGGGGTCGACTCCCCCACCCGCCACGCCATCATCCCCGGGCTGGTCGGGCCGGCACTCCTCTCCAAGGCCTTTGCCCTCAACCAGACCATGACCAACGTCGCCCACGCCGCCTTCCCGGCCATCGCGGGCTTGCTGATCGCCAGTGCCGGCCTCCCTTTCAGCTACGGCGCCGAGACCGTCATGTTCCTGGTCGGTGCGCTCCTGATGCGACGTCTTCCCGAGATCGAGGTCGAGGGGGGACGGCGAAAGTTCGAGCTGTCGTCGATCGTCGAGGGGTTCAGGTTCCTCAGGGATCGGCGGGTCATCCAGGCCGCCCTGCTCATCGATCTGAATGCCATGGTGTTCGGGCTGCCGACCGCCCTGTTCCCCGCCATCGGGACCGAGCTGTTCGGCGGCAACGCCTTCACCGTCGGGCTGCTCTATGCCGCGCCCGGTGTCGGCGCCCTGGTCGGGGCGGTCACGTCGGGTTGGGTGGGATCGGTGCGGCGGCAGGGTCGGGCCACGATCATCGCTGTCATCGGTTGGGGGACGGCGATGGCGGTCTTCGGGCTGACCACCTCCCTGCCTCTCGCATTGGTGATGCTGGGCCTGGCCGGAGCGGCGGACGTCATCTCCGCCATCTTCAGGGGGACGATCCTGCAGCTGAGCGCACCCGATGAGTTGCGGGGGCGGATGTCGGCGATGCACACCGCAGTGGTCGCCGGCGGGCCCAGGCTGGGGGATGCCGAAGCGGGAATCGTGGCCGCGCTCACCTCGGTCCGCTTCTCGGTGGTGTCGGGGGGCCTCGTCTGCATCCTCGGCGCCCTCGCCATCGGACGCTGGGCCCCCCAGTTCCGCAACTACAGCTACGACCCCGACCAGCCACTGCCGACCGGCGCCGGGCCATGAGCCGGGTCTCAGTCGAGCGAGAACACCCGGGCCGCGTTGCCGCCGCAGATCGCCTCGCGCTCGGCGTCGGTGATCCCCTCGGTGGCGTTGATCAGCCCGACCGGATCGGTCTCGCCCATGTCGAAGGGGAAGTCGGTGCCCAGCATCACCCGGTCCGAGCCCACGATCTCGATCAGGTGACGCAGGTAGAGCGGTTGGAACACCATCGTGTCGTAGAAGAGCCGCCTCATGTAGGTGCTGGGTGGATGATCGGGTATCGACACCCGGGTCTCGGGGCGGACCTCCCAGGTGTGGTCGGCCCGGGAGCAATAGAACGGCAGATAGCCCCCGCCGTGGAGGAGGATCAGCTTGATCCCGGGATGCTCCTCGAACAGCCCGCTGAAGATCATCCGGGTGGCGGCAACCATGGTCTCCAACGGGTTGCCGATGCAGTTGGTCAGGAAGTAGCTGCCGAAGCGCTGACCTTCGGGGTAGCCGCTGGGGTGGAGGATGACCGGGACCCCCTTTTCCTCCACCGCGGCCCAGAACGGTCGGAACCCCGGCTCGTCGAGGTTGCGCCCGTCGATGGTGCCTCCGATCTGGAGACCCTTGAATCCGAGGTCGTCGACGGCCCGATCCATCTCGGCGATGGCCAGGTCGACGTCCTGGAGCGGGACCGTCGCGCCCACCGCCACGAAGCGGGCCGGGTTGTCAGCCACCACCGCGGCCAGGTTGTCGTTCTGGATCCTCGCCGACTCCGCCGCCGCCGCTCCGGGCGCCCAGTAGTTGTACTCGGAGACGAACGTGGCCAGACCCTGGATGTCGACCCCCATCCGGTCCATGTGCTCGATACGCGCCGCCGGATCGGTGAGCTGGGCGCTGATGCTCGGGTACATCACCTTGTTGTGGTCCTTGGAGTCCTGGCCCATGTAGAAGTCGTAGGGCTCGCCCTCCGGAGTCCGGTAGGCGTCCACGGGCGGACGACTCGCGGGCGTGGCGAGATGACAGTGGATGTCGACCGTTTTCATGATGACCGCATTCGTCGGGGGAAAGGTGGGGGCACGATAACGCCGCCCCGGGAGGGCGGCGCCAGATGAACGGACGGATCAAGAACCTGATCTGGCTCGACGACGGGGGCATGGCAGAAGACCGGCGTCTCACCCGACCCGCCATCTATGTCCTGTTGGCGACCGTCGTTCTCGTCCTCGGTCTCAACTGGCCGGTGATGGCCACCGGGATCAAGTCGATCACCCCGATCTGGATGGGTGTGTTCAGGGTGAGCGGCGCAGCACTGGTCGTGGTGACCATGGCACTGGTCAGCGGGAACATGGCGGTGCCGCCCCGGCGCGACCTTCCCATCATCGTCTCGATGGCGGTGTTCCGCCTCACCACCGTTTTCCTCCTCGTCTTCACCGGGCTCCAGCTGGTGCCGGCGGGGCGGTCGTCGGTGGTGGTGTGGACCACCTCGCTGTGGACGGTCCCGATCGCAGCGCTGTTCCTGGGCGAGCGCATGACCGGCCGTCGCTGGGTCGGCCTCGCCCTGGGGATCACCGGAGTGGTGGTGCTCTTCGAGCCGTGGAGCTTCGACTGGGCTCAATCCGATGTGGCCATCGGGCACGGTCTCCTCATCCTGGCTGCGATCGTGAACGCGGCCACCGCGGTCCACATCCGAGGTCATCGCTGGACCATGACCCCGCTCGGGGCCGCCCCGTGGCAGCTGGTCGGCGCCGCGATCATCATGGTCACGCTGGGACTGGTCGTCGACGGGCCACCGGTGATCGACTGGACCCCGCAGCTGGTCTGGGTGGTCCTCTACCAGGGGGTGCTGGCCACCGGCGTCGCCTTCCTGGCCCAGATCGTGATCCTGCGCAACCTGGCGGCGGTGTCGACCAACCTCACCCTGATGGCGGTGCCGGTGGTCGGCGTTGCCTCGTCTGCCGTCCTGCTCGGCGAGGACGTGACCACCACGCTGGCCCTCGGCCTGATGCTGGTGATCCTCGGCGTCGCCCTCAACCTGCTCTCCGATCGAGAGGCACCCGGGGAACTGCTCCAACCTTCGGAGGGGGTGTGAGCCGTGGGCTCAGCTCTCCTCGGCGGTGTCGAAGGCGTCGATCGAGGTGCGGAGATGCTCGTCGAGCGCCTTGATCGCGGCCTCCACGTCTCGTTTCTCCAGGGCGTCGAGAATGTCGGCGTGACCGTGGTTGGCCTCCTCGCGCAGCCCGGGCTTGTGCTTGAGCGAAGCTCCGATGTACATCACCGAGGCGTCCTGGAGGTTGCGGATGATGGCGGCGAGACGGGGGGAGGCAGCGGTCTCGTAAACCGCCATGTGAAACACCCGGTTGCGGTCGACCCAGTCCACCGAGTGGGGCTCGTCGAGCATGCTCTGATGCAGCTTGCGGAGCCGGGCGAGGAGGGCGTCGCTCATGTTGGGCACGGCCTGTCTCATCGCCAACGGCTCCAGCACCCGGCGGATCTCGTAGATGTCGTGGACGTCCTCGGAGCTGAGCTCGGAGACGATCGCCCCACGGTGGGGGTCGAATTGGACCAGGCCCTCGGTGGCCAGATCACGCAG
>DASUSU010000320.1:0-4776 GCA_036374915.1 Acidimicrobiia bacterium
GGACCAGGGGGGAAGGAGCGATCCGAGGTCGGAATGGGAGAGACCGCCGTTGTTGGCCATCTGCTCCGACCATGAGCGCGCCCGGGCGTCAAGCGAGCCGTCCCTGCTCAGCCCGGCCAAGCCGTTGCTCGACCGGTACGAGTTGATGAGCGAGGCGAATTGGGATTCGAACTCTGCGTTGGGCCCGCCCTGCGCCGGCGGTGGGGGTGGAGCGGTGGTAGTGGTCGCCGCCGTGGCCGGCGGTTGGGCGCCCGCCGGGGGCTCCGACGACGCGGGTGGCTCGGATGCTGTCGGATCCGGTGAGGGTTGTGCCGCCAGCTCGAAGATCTGCTCGATGGTGGTGGTGGTGCCCAGATGATCCTCGACCGGCCCCGCCACCGGATCCATGTCAGGCTCCCGGATCTCGAGCGTCGTGCTGGTGGTCGCCAATGTCGTCGGCGCTATGTAGGCGGCCTCGACCCAGGGGCCCTCACGGACCGAATCCGACGTGGCGGGCTGATCCTCGCCGAATAGCCCGGTGAGGGCCGCGGCCAGAGCGGCGAGGACGAAAAGTCCCATTAGGTAGGCAGATCGCATCAGGGTCTGGAATGGCTTGCCAGGGTGGGGGCACCACCTAAGCACGCCTGCCGAGTCATGCCAAACAAAAAGTCGCAGGGTCGACACGATCTGCCTGTCACCCAATCCCCGGCCCGGCTCCGTCTCATGGGCATGATCACCGCTTCAGGTGTGATGGACAACGAACAGGCATATCGCACGTTCTCGGCTGAGCTGACCAGGTACGCCACCGGCCTGGTCGGGCCCTTCGACGCCGCCGACGTGGTGACCGACGCCTGTCTCAAGGCCTTCTCGTCGAGGAACTGGAGCTCGGTGTCCAATCAACGCGCCTACCTGTACCGAGCCGTGCTCAGTGTGGCGGCCGATCACCATCGGAGCACGTTGTCGCGACGTCTGCGCGAGTTGAAGAGCGCCGATCCCGAGTCGATGCCGGCCCAGGAGATAGACGTCGACGTCCTCGAAGCGGTCGAGCGTCTCTCGGTCCAGCAGCGGGCCGCCGTGCTACTCACCTATTGGGGCGATCTCCCGGTGGGGACGGTGGCGGAACGAATGGGCATCTCGACCGGTGCGGTGAAACGACACCTGGCCCGGGCCCGAAGGCATCTCGAGGAGTGGCTGTCATGAGTACCAATGACGAGCGGAAGATGAAGGAGCTCGCCGAGCGGTTGGTGGCGATGTCCCCGGAGCCGCCGCCCTTCCCCGGAGAGGTCACCGCGACCCGGCGTCGGAGATCCAGGACGAGCCCGATCCTGGTGTTTGCCGGGGCGGCACTCGCGGTGCTGATCCTGGCCGCGATCCCCATTCTTCTCTCCAGAGGCGGTGGAGAAGTCGATCCGGTGGCGACCACCACCACCACACCCGAGTCAACGACCAGTGTCGCGGATCAGACCACGACCACCAGCCCGGGCCAGGAACTGCAGGGCGTGGTCGTATACCTGGTCGGGACCCCGGAGAACTCGTTCCTGGGCAACCCGGCTCTGGTCCCCTACTTCACCAATGTCATGGCGATGCCCGGCGAAACGCCGGAGGAAGTCGCGCTCAGGACCCTGACCAACCCGAGCCTGAGCCCGCCGGCGGGCTTCGAAAACCATGTCCCGGCCGATGTGGAGGTCGTCAGTGTCGACAACGGGAGCGAAGGGGTGCGTGTCGTCGAGATGAACCAGGCGTTCCTTCAGGGCTCCGGCTCGGGGGCGCTCGGCGACTTCACGATGCTCAATCAGCTCATCTACACCGCAACCGACGAGGAGCTCTTCCCCGAAGTGCAGTTCACTGTTGGCGGTGAGCCGGTCACCCAGTTCGGGAGCGAGGGCCTCGACCTCAGCGGGACGCTCGATCGGGAGACCTTCATCGACCAGCTGAACTCGGTCAATCTCACCTCTGCGGTCAGCGGCAGCGGCAGCGGTCCGCTGGTGATCACCGGAGTGGCCAACGTCTTCGAGGCGACGGTGAGCCTCGAGTTGGTCGATCCCGACGGCAACGTGGTCCACCAGGACTTCACCACCGCCTCTTGCGGGACCGGTTGTTGGGGATCGTTCAGCTTCCACATCGAGGGAGTGGACTTCGAGGCCACCCCGCTGACGGCGAGGGTCTTCTGGCATTCGCCCGAGGACGGGGAGCCCGCCGACGTGGTCTCGGTGCCCGTCGAGTGGGGCGAGGGAGGTTGGGACTTCCTGCCCTGACGAGAGTCGTCCCCAGACTCCCGACAGAGATGCTTCAGGTCACATCCCTGGCGCGGGCTCCCAGAGCTCGACTTTGTTCCCTTCGAGGTCCCAGCACCAACCGAACCTCCCGTTCGCGTCCTCGATGGTCGCCTCGTCGACCGCCACTCCCTCGGCCCGGAGCCGGCTGAGCAGTCCGTCGAGATCGTCGACCCGATAGTTGACCATCCAAGACTTCTCCGACGGCCCCATGTAGTCGGTGTCGGCCGGGAAAGGCGCCCAGACCGTGGACCCTCGATCATCGCCGCCCCACCGGATGACCATGTAGCCGTCTTCGTCCGGTGCCATGCCAAGATGCCGGACGTACCACTCCTGCAACGCCTTCGGGTCTTCGGCTTTGAAGAAGACCCCGCCGATGCCAGTCACTCGCGCCACGGTTCGTTCCTCATCACCCGGACCATAGAGGTCCGGAAATGGGTCGGTAGACCCCCTTCAGCCCGCCCGGTTTGATGCCGAATCTCTCCGGGTAAGTCGTTAGTTCACTGCTAAGGACTTTCTTCCTCCTCCAGTGAGATAGGGGCCACCCAGGTGGCCCCTATCTCGCGTCATGCGAGGCAGGTGATCTCGGGGAGGCCGGACGCGACTTCGACCCAGGTCACGCCTCCGTCGTCGGACCGCCACACCGTGTCCCCGTGACCGGCGAAAACGACGTCGTCGTGTGCGGCGAGGCAGTGGGTGTCGAGGTTGTCGTCGAACCACTCCGGAAGCCCTTCCCGGCACGCCAGGAACGATCCGCCGGCGAGGTCGGCCCGATAGAGACGAGCCTGTCTGGAACGAGGCCCGTTCGAGGCCGAGAGCAGGACGGTGTCGCCGTGGATGAGCACCGCCCGGCAGTAGGTGGCGTGAAGACCCTCGTCCCGGTACTCGAAGTCTCTGCCGTTGCTCGACTGAGCCAAGCCCCGGGCACAGGCGGCGAGCACCATTTCCGATCGTGAAGGGTCGGCCGTCACCTGATGGACGTCGGCGTCCTGGTCGATAGTCGGGGCCAGGCCGCTCGCGTCGTATCGGAGTATTCCCCCGACATGGACGTTGATGAACAGCGTCCCGGAAGCGTCCAGTGCCATCGATCGCACATCCGGAGGACCACCCCAGGGTGTGTACCAGGCATCCCGACCCGGGGCCGCTGCGAAACCCTCGTCCTCGATCAGCTCGTTGTCGTCCAATCGGTAGAGACGGGCCGAAGTAGCACCGACGACGACCTTGTCGGGACCGGCCAGGACACAGTTGAGAGCGACCCCGTCGGGGGCGGTTGCCACCACCTCGCCGTCGTGATGGACTCTCGCCTTGCCGTCGACCGCCCACCAGCCGTCGGCCCCACGTGCGATGTGGTTGATCCGGGTGCCTCCGATCAGGGGCGCCGACGGATCGTCGAGGGAGAAGGCTCCGGCGGTCGTCCCCACGAGCAGGTTCATCGACACGAGGCTACGGGGATGCACCGGTTAGCGGCCCGGGACAGGTGTGGCCCTGTCGCGGCTAATCGGTGATCACCGAGACGATCTCGGCCACCGGGTAAGTGAGGGTATTCGTGGTGTTGGGCACGTCCAGGGCTTCCCATTCTCCTCCCGACACCCGCCACCGGGCGGTCCAGTCATAGGAGATACCGAGGTCATAGCCTGCCTCGTCCTTGGCTTCGTAGACGTGGCGTGCCACACCGTCGGGATAGCCGGCCAGCGCGGTTTCGTCGGCAGGGAAGTTGTCGACCCGATCGTCGCCCCAGTCCACCACGACCCCGCTGACCTCGATGTAGACGTCCAGGGTGACACCGGTAGCGCTGCCCAGTTGCGTCTCATGCGTGGCCGGGATCGGCACGCCGACGAATGTCTCCAGCCCGGTGACCCCGTCCCCGGGGGCCGGGTTGACGTCGGGGGTGGGCGGAGGGTGAATGTAGGACATCACGTACTGCCACGCCTCGACCGCCGAGTCGACGGCCGGGTTGGGCTCGGATGTGCACCGGGGGATCCGGTCGGTGGCCACGGCGATCCCACCCGAGGTGGCCGGATCGGGGTCGTAGCCGAGCACCGCGTCACCATCGACGAACAGCGACAGATACACCCAGTTGGTGACGGCGGAGGTGAGGAACCAGCAGTCCCCGGCAAGGTCGGTCCCGGCATTTGGGTAGAGCCGTGACGGCACCGAGGAGTCGGAGGCGTAGTCGACCACCTCCCCACCCGACATCCGACAGCGGGTGACCGTTCTCTCTCGACCGAGAAGGGGATCGACTTCAATCGCGACCCAGCAGGCTGAGTAAGCCTCCGCGCCCAATGGCGCGGCTAAGGCCATAGATGCCGCTACGGCGACGAAAACGACTCCAATTCTGCCTGACAATCCTGCCTCCAGAGATCTTCTTTGAACTCCCAAAAGCCCACCGACACCCAATCACCGTCTCTTGATCTAAGGACATGCACTCCGGTCGACGTTCCCGTACGAAACCCAGAAATGCTGAGGGTTGTCCAGATGCCGAGGCACTCGGCATCCGACGCGAGGATCTCTGTTCCGCTCATCG
>DASUSU010000321.1:0-4152 GCA_036374915.1 Acidimicrobiia bacterium
AATGGCAGTGATCGTCGCCAGCGACGTCCCTATGAAATTCATCCTGGTCATCGGTGTGGTTGCCGTGTTGGCGACCACCTATCTAGCCTTCGACGCCGACTACCGCGCGGCCCGCTTCGACGCCTACCTCGACCCCTATGCCGACCCCTCAGGTGACGGCTATCAGCTCATCCAGGGCTACTACGCACTCGGCAACGGCGGGGTGTTCGGTGTGGGGCTCGGTGCCTCCCGGGCTCGATGGTTCTACCTGCCCAACGCCCACACCGACTTCATCTTCGCCATCATCGGCGAGGAGACAGGTCTGATCGGGGGTCTCACCGTCATCGGCCTCTTCATCGCTCTCGCCGTTGCCGGGTGGATCGTGGCATCGAGAGCACCGGACGGGTTCGGCCGGATGGTCGCCGCCGGGATAACCGTTTGGCTCTCGTTTCAGGCGTTGGTCAACATCGGGGGCGTCCTCGGCGTGATCCCGATAACCGGAATCGCTCTTCCGTTCGTGTCCTTCGGGTCGACCGCCCTTGCGGTCTCCATGGGTGCCATCGGCATCCTCGTCAATATTGCTCAGAACGGCTCGGGTATCGCCCGAGTCTCCGGAGTGTCAGCCGGAGACACCAGCTAGAAGATGAGTTTCTTGATCGCCGCCGCCGGGACCGGAGGCCACGTCTTCCCGGGTCTGGCAGTGGGAGAGGGACTGTTGGATCTCGGCGTGGAGCGATCCGAAGTGGTCTATGTCGGCGGAGACCGGCTGGAGGCAACCGTCTATCCCCGCGAAGGGTTTCGCTTCGTCGCGGTCGAGCTGGCCGGCCTGAAACGCTCATTGACCCTCGAAAACCTGCGTCTTCCCGGGGTGGTGAGACGAGCCCGGGCGGTGATCGGCGACCTGATCGAAGGCGCCGGCGTCCGAGCCGTCCTCGGCATGGGCGGCTATGTCACGATCCCCGCAGCCCTGGCGGCGCGACGGGAAGCCGTCGACTTCTTCAACGCAGAGCAGAACGCAGAGGCGGGGTTGGCGAACAAGGTGACCGCCAGGTGGGCCCGGAAATCGTTCGTCTCGTTCCCCGAAACCGCCGGCCTCCCGAAGGGGACCTGGGTCGGCAACCCAGTGCGAAAGGTGTTTTGGGAGTTCGATCGGGCCGGGCTGCGCACCGTCGCACTCGAGCACTACGGGCTGAGCGGTGATCGCCCGGTGATCGGGGTGTTCGGCGGCTCATTGGGGGCCGGTGTCATAAACGAGGAGATCGCCGCGATGGCGGCATCTTGGTCCTCAGACCCGGTCTCGATCGTCCACCTCACCGGAGAGTCACATCTCGACGAGCTCGCCGCAATCGAGCCTGCCCGGGGGGTGCGATGGGTCAGAATCGGATTCGAAGACCGCATGGACCTGTTCTACGCGGTGTCTGACCTGGTCATTGCCCGAGCCGGTGGTGCCGTTGCCGAGCTGACCGCGACTGCCACACCCGCAGTGCTCGTGCCCGGGCAGTTCGGTTCGGGTAGTCACCAGGAGAGAAATGCCCTCGCCCTTCACAGCCAGGGCGCCGCCGAAGTCGTGCCACAAGCCGATATCGCTCGTCTCGGCGAGACGGTGACCGGCTTACTCGGCAATCGATCTCGTCTCACCGCCATGGCGGAGGCGGCGAGTGAACTGTCCCGACCCGAGGCGGCCCGTACCATCGCCCGGGCCATGATCGAGGCCGCAGCATGAGCATTCCCGAAGGCCGGATCCACCTGGTAGGGGCCGGGGGAGCGGGGATGAGCGCAATCGCCAAGCTCTTGGTGGGCCGGGGACATCCGCTCTCCGCCTCCGATCTGCGCGGGGGCGCCGCCTTGGAATCCCTCGCCGATCTAGACGTCACAACCCACGTGGGCCATCACCCCGAGGCGGTCTCCGGAGCCTCCCTCGTGGTCGCCTCGTCCGCCGTCCCCGATTACGACGAGGAACTCAAGGCAGCGCGGGACATGGGCATCGAGGTGTGGCGCCGGCCGCAGCTGCTCGGGGCGCTGACCAGGGACATTCCCACCATCGGCGCCACCGGGACCCATGGCAAGACCACGACGACAGCCATGCTGATAACCGCTCTGAGATCTGTGGGCGAAGACCCGTCCTTCGTCGTCGGTGGTGATCTCGTCGATGTGGGCACAAACGGTCATGCCGGGAGCACCGACCTCCTGGTCCTCGAAGCGGACGAGGCCTTCCGCACCTTCGAGAGCCTCCGACTTCGCGGCTTGGTCGTGACCAACGTCGAGCATGAGCATGTCGATCACTTCGAGTCGGAAGCGGACCTGGTGAACAGCTTCGTGGGTGTCGCCCGCGAGGTCGACGGTCCGGTGACCTGCTGTCGGGACGACCCCGGCGCAACCGTCGTCGCCTCTTCCTCGGATGCCGTCACATACGGATTTCACGAGGACGCCGACTGGCGCATCGAGGACTTCGACGGTGGGCCCGGGAAGGTGTCATTCCGCCTCGTCGGGAGGGATGGGTCGGTGGGTGTGACGGTGCCTCAGCCAGGGACGCATACGGCACGCAACGCAGCCGGGGCCATTTCGCTTCTGTCCGAGTTGGGACGCGACCCGGCCGACGTGGCTGCCGGGCTGGCATCGTTCAAGGGTGTCGGGCGCCGTTGGGATCACAAGGGCACAGTGGCTGGTGTGGTTCTCTACGACGACTACGCCCATCACCCCACAGAGGTTGCGGCGGTGCTCGATGCGGCAGCCGACACGGCTCCTGGGAGGATCGTCGCCGTCTTCCAACCACACCTCTACACGAGGACACAGCGATTCAGCACCGAATTCGGCCAGGCTCTCGCTCGGGCCGACGTGGTCGTGGTCACCGATGTGTTTGGTGCACGTGAGGATCCCGTTCCTGGGATCACCGGTGAGCTGGTGGCCGACGCTGCCCGCCAAGCAGGGGCGACCGTCCACTACGTGCCCCATCGGTACGACCTTGCCGGGTTCGTGGCCCCGATGCTGCGAGAAGGCGATTTGGTGGTGAGTCTCGGCGCCGGGGACATCACGTTGTTTCACACCGAGCTGGCCCCGATTCTCGGGGAGAGGCCGTGAGCGGCGTCGCTGCTCTCGTTGGCGATGGTGTCCTCGAGGAGAGCGTCCCGTTGGGCCCGTTGACCACATACAAGGCGGGAGGTCCCGCCCGCTGGTTTGCCAGCATCGGCTCTCGCTCCGACCTCGTCCGTCTCATCGATACCCAGCTCACCTCCCAATTGCCGATTCTCGTCCTGGGGAGAGGTTCGAATCTGGTGGTAGCCGACTCGGGCTTCGAAGGCCTGGTGGTAAAACTCGAAGGTGAGTTTCTCGACGTGGTGGTCGATGGCGTCGATGTGACCGGAGGCGGGGCCGTTCCGCTTCCTCGTCTGGCCAGGGCCGCGGTCGATGCCGGCGTATTGGGACTGGAGTTCTTCGTTGGTGTGCCGGGTTCGGTCGGGGGCGCCGTCCGGCAGAACGCAGGGTGTTTCGGGGTGGAAACAGTCGATCGGCTGCAATTCGCCACGATCCTCGACCTTCACACGGGTGACGAGCGGCGTGCCGGGCCCAGCGATCTCGACCTCGGCTACAGGCACTCCAACATCGCGGCCCATGATCTCGTGATCGAGGCCACGTTCACCGGTGAGGCGGGCGACCCCGAGAGCGGACGCGAGCTGATGCGGGAGATAACCCGATGGCGAAGGGATCATCAGCCTGGGGGGACACTGAACGCGGGCAGTGTCTTCAAGAATCCGCCAAACGTCGCCGCCGGTCAACTGATCGACGATCTGGGGCTGAAGGGGATGAGCGTCGGCGACGTCGCGGTCTCTTCGAAGCACGCCAACTTCTTCGTCGCCGGTCCCGATGCCACTGCGGCCGACATTCGGGTACTCGTCGAACAGGTGAAAGACGCGGTTCTCGAGCGATCAGGGACCATTCTGGAGACCGAGATTCAATTCGTGGGGTTCGAAGAATGACGATCGATCCAAGACTCGCCGAGCGCCGGAAGGACGTGGCCGAGGACAAGGCCAAGAAGAACATTGGTCGTCTGCTCAAGTTCCTCGCCTTGATCCTGGTGACCGGGTCCCTCGTCTGGCTCGCCTTCTCACCGTGGCTCAGCATCAACCAGGTGGACACGACAGGCATCGCCATCAGCTCCGGGCACGCCGTTCTCGC
>DASUSU010000322.1:0-12259 GCA_036374915.1 Acidimicrobiia bacterium
GTCCCGTCCCGTTGCCCCGGGTCGTGGAGGTCGGCGGTGCGCAAAGGTCCTCTCTCCCTCACCTGGTCGAGAACGGCATCCATGTACCCGGGGTGCTCCCGATGGATCTGGGTCACCCGGTCCCACTCCCAGTTCCCGTTCATCCTCCATCGCCAGAGACGGTGGTCCCGGGCCGGGATCAACGACGCCTCGTGACCCCAGTACTCGAACAGCTCCCCGGATCCCCAGAGCCAGCCGTCGAGGGCGTCGCGGTCGTAGCTGCCGAGACGTGCGAAGAAGGGCATGTAATGGGTCCGGCTGAACACGTTGACCGAGTCGAGCTGCACCAGACCGATCCGTTCCAGCACACGGCGAAAGTGCCGCACGTCGACCCGCCCCCCGGGCCGGGGGTGGGTGAATCCCTGCGCCGCCACGGCGTAGCGACGAGCCTGATCGATGGTGAGCCTTCGCATCCGCAGGCAACCTACCGGCAAATGCGGACCTGAACGGTCCTGGTTCTGCGGAAATGCAGGCTCCGGTGCCATCATCGCGGTCGTGATCGAGCGGTACACCCTTCCCGAGATGGGCCGGATCTGGTCGGACCAGCACCGGCTCGAGGTGTGGAAGGAGGTGGAGACCCTGGCCCTGGAGGCTTGGGCGAAGTTGGGCAAGGTCCCCGACACGGCGGCCGGGGCAACACGGTCCGCCCCGTGCCCGACCCCCGAAGCCGTGGCCGAGCGCGAGAAGACCACCAATCACGATCTGGCCGCCTTCGTCGACCTGCTCGGCGAGGCCGCAGGGCCAGAGGCCTCCGGGTGGGTTCACTACGGACTGACCTCCTCCGACGTGCTCGACACCGCCGGCGGGGTCGTGCTGGCCGAGTCGGCCGACCTCCTGCTCGACGCGGTTCGAGCCCTGTTCGATGCGGTGAGGGCCCAGGCCATCGAGCACCAGCACAGCTTCATGGTGGGCCGGACCCACGGGATCTGGGCCGAGCCGACCACCTTCGGGCTCAAGCTGGCCGGCTGGGCCTTCGAGCTGGCCCGGGACCACGTCAGGATGAAGGCGGCCCGCGAGGCCGTGGCCGTGGGCAAGATCTCGGGGGCGGTCGGGACCTACGCCCACGTGCCACCGGATGTGGAGCGTCACGTGTGCCAAGCCCTCGGCCTGGAGACGGAGCCGGCGTCGACCCAGGTCACGGCGAGGGATCGCCATGCCCAGTACCTGCAGACCATCGCCCTGATCGGCGCATCGATCGAGCGGATGGCCACCGAGATCCGTCACCTGCAGCGATCCGAGGTCTCCGAGGTCAGGGAGGCGTTCGGCAAGGGCCAGAAGGGATCGTCGGCGATGCCACACAAGCGCAACCCGATCCTCTCCGAGCGGATGACCGGGATGGCCAGGTTGCTTCGGGGCTATGCCCAGGTCGGCCTGGAGAACGTGGCCCTGTGGCACGAGCGGGACATCTCCCACTCGTCGTCGGAGCGCGTTGCCCTCCCCGACGCCTCGATCGCCCTCCACTACATGCTGGTCAAGTTCACCGGGTTGGTCGAGGGTCTGGTCGTCGACGTCGAGCGGATGAGGTCGAACCTGACGGCGACGAGAGGCCTGGTGTTCAGCCAGGCGGTGCTCCTCTCACTCGTGGAGAAGGGGCTCAGCCGAGACCAGGCGTACCGTCTCGTCCAGGGCCATGCCATGACCGCTTGGGAGGGTGGCGAAGAGCTGGCAGACCTGCTCGCGGCCGACCCGGCGATCGTGCTGGACGACGCCGAGCTCGACGGCTGCTTCTCCCTGGAGCGGGTCCACGATTCGGCCCGCGTCGTGTTCGACCGGCTCGCCGATCTGAGACTCTGACCCCGGGGGCTCAGCCCATGGGGGTGATCAGGACGGTGCCGGTGAACGCAGCCACCTTGCGCCCGTCCTCCCTGGTCACGTCGACCCGATAGGTGCCCAGCGTCCGCCCCCTCGACACCTCGTGCACACTGGCCCGGAGACGGTCACCGAGCCGGGACGCGGCGGTGAGGACGAGGTGGGTGTCGATCGCCACCGCCCGGTCCCCGGCTGCATTGGAGCCGAGCGAGAAGGCGCAGTCGGCGAGGGAGAAGACCATCCCCCCGTGACCCAGCTCGAGGAAGTTGAGATGCTCGGGTCGGACCACCATCTCGATGACGATCTCGGTGTCGGAGACCGAGACCAGCTCGACACCGAGGGATCGGGCATAGGCATCGGCCTCGAGCATCTCTTCGACACGTGAGCGGGTGAACCCGGGCATGGGAACGAGACTAGGTGCCGAACCCGGTTCGAGCCCTCATCGTTGCGTCCGAGCCCGGTGGGGTCTGCACTACTCTCAAACCACGTGCCGGCCCTACCCCATATCGCATCAGGCAAAGTCAGGGAGATCTACGAAGTCGACACCGAGCGTCTGCTCTTCGTCGCCACCGACCGAATCTCGGCGTACGACGTCATCCTCAATCAGACCATCCCGGACAAGGGCCGGGTCCTGACCGGGCTCAGTCTCCACTTCTTCGAGCTGCTCGACACCCCGAATCATCTACTCACCATGGACCTGACGTCCCTCCCCGGCATCGGCGACGACGACCGGCTCGAGCTGGGCGGTCGCTCGATGGTGGTGCGGCGCGCCGAGGTGGTCCCGGTCGAATGTGTGGTGCGGGGCTATCTCTACGGATCGTCGTGGCGGGAGTACCGCGACGGCGGCGGCCCCACCACCGAGCATCTACCGCCCGGGTTGGTCCTGGCCGACCGGCTCCCCGAGCCGATCTTCACCCCGGCCACCAAGGCCGCCACCGGTCACGACGAGAACATCACCGAGTCCGAGACGCGGTCGCTGCTCGGCGACGACCTCTATGAGGAGCTGCGCAATCGCTCCCTCGACATCTACCTGCGGGCGTCGGAGTATGCCGCGGCCAAGGGCGTCATCCTGGCGGACACCAAGTTCGAGTTCGGGTTCTCCGACGGCGAGCTGCTCCTCATCGACGAGGTCCTGACTCCCGACTCCTCCCGGTACTGGCCGGCGGACGAGTGGAAGCCGGGCCAGGACGTGCCCTCGTTCGACAAGCAATACGTGCGGGAATGGCTCGACACCACCGATTGGGACCGGACCGCGCCTCCCCCCGACCTGCCGGACACGATCGTCGAGGGCACCAGGTCGCGATATGTCGAGGCCTACGAGCGGATCACCGGGAAGAGCTTCGACGACTACCTGGCCGGAGCCCGATGAAAGTCGTCGTGGAGGTCACGAGAAGACCCGAGATCGCCGACCCGCAGGGGACGACTGTCCAGCGCGCCTTGCACGACCTCGGTCACGACGAGGTCAGGTCGGTCCGGATCGACCGTGTCATCCACCTCGAGGTCGACGGCGAGGACCCGGGCGAGGTGCAGACCCGGGTCGAGGAGATGTGCCGCCAGGTGCTGGCCAACCCAGTGCTGGAGGACTTCTCCGTGGAGGTGGTCCGATGAGGGTCGCGGTGGTGGTCTTTCCCGGCACCAACTGCGAGCACGATGTCGTCCATGCCCTCTCGGCCCTGGGCGGCGAGGCCGAACTGGTGTGGCACCGCGAGACCGACTTGACCGGGTTCGACGGTGTGGTGCTGCCCGGCGGGTTCGCCCACGGCGACTACCTCCGCACCGGCGCCATCGCCCGCTTCTCCCCGGTCATGGCCGGGGTCGAGCGGATGGCCGGAGAAGGCCGGCCGGTGCTCGGCATCTGTAACGGGTTCCAGATCCTCTGTGAGTCCGGTCTCCTCCCCGGTGCACTCATCGCCAACCGCGATCTTGCCTTCATCTGCCGGTTCGTGGAACTCGAGGTCGTCGACACCGACACCATCCTGACCGGGGCGGCCGAGCTCGGCCAGCGGATCCGGATCCCGCTCAACTCGTACGAGGGGAACTGGGTCGACCCGGGCAGGTCGGGACGGATCGCCCTCAGATACGTCGACGACCCCAACGGGTCGCAGGGATCGGCGGCCGCGGTCGCCTCCGAGAAGGGGAACGTCGTAGGGGTCATGCCCCACCCGGAGCGGGGGGTCGACGAGCTTCTCGGGTCGGGAGACGGGCGGGTCCTGCTCGAGGGCTTCCTCCACTCCATGGTCCCGGCGTGACCACCGCCACCCAGCCCCTCCACCGCCGGCTGGGCATGACCGACGAGGAATACCAATCGGTGCTGGGCCTCCTGGAGCGGGAGCCTCGTCCCGCCGAGCTGGCCATGTACTCGGTGATGTGGTCCGAACATTGCTCCTACAAGTCGTCGCGGGCCCATCTCCGCCGCTTCCCCACCGAGGCGCCCTGGGTCGTGGTCGGGCCGGGAGAGAACGCGGGTGTGGTCGATCTCGGTGACGGCTGGCTGGCAGCGCTTCGCATCGAGAGCCACAACCACCCTTCCTTCGTCGAGCCGTACCAGGGGGCGGCCACCGGGGTGGGGGGGATCCTCAGGGACGTGTTCACCATGGGGGCGCGCCCGGTTGCCCTCTGGGACCAGATCCGGTTCGGGCCCCTCGACGACCCGAAGAACCGATACCTGTTCAACGGGGTGGTGTCCGGGATCGCCGGCTACGGGAATGCGGTCGGAGTCCCCACCGTGGGCGGGGAGATCGAGTTCGACCCCTGCTATTCGGGAAATCCCCTGGTCAACGTGATGTGCCTCGGCATCCTCCGTCGTGAGCAGCTGGTGTTGGGGACTGCCGGGGCGCCGGGGACGGTGGCGATCCTCCTCGGCCGGGCCACGGGACGCGACGGCATCGGTGGAGCGTCGGTCCTGGCCTCCGCCTCCTTCGACGACGAGTCCCAGGAGAAGCGTCCCAGCGTCCAGGTCGGCGACCCCTTCGAGGAGAAGAAGCTGATCGAAGCCTGTCTCGAGCTGTACCAGAGGGGTCTGGTGGTCGGGGTCCAGGATCTGGGTGCGGCCGGTCTCTCCTGCGCCACGTCGGAGCCGGCCGGGCGGGCCGGGGTCGGCATGGACGTCGATCTCGACGCGGTGCATGTCCGGGAGGGCGGGATGACCGCCCCCGAGCTGCTCATGTCGGAGTCCCAGGAGCGGATGATGGCCTTCGTCTCCCCCGACCTGGTCGAGGAAGTGCTCGCCGTGGCATCCAAATGGGAGATCGAGTCGGCGGTGGTGGGTTTGGTTCGGGCCGGCGAGACCCTCATCGTCAGGCACCGAGGGGAGGTCGTTGCGGAGGTGCCCGCGGCGTCGTTGGCCGACGATGCCCCGCTCTACCGGCGGCCGATGCGGCGCCCCGCCTGGATCGACGATCTGTGGGCATCCCCGTCCGACGGGATCTCCCAGCCGCCCGGAGATGCCCTGCTCCGACTCCTCGACGACCCGGCCATCGGGTCCACTGCCTGGGTCCACGAGCAGTACGACCACATGCTCTTTCTCAACACCGTTCTCGGGCCGGGCGGGGACGGGTCGCTGCTCCGGGTCCGCGGCACGGACAAGGGCCTGGCGGTCTCCACCGACGGGAACGGCCGGCTCTGCATGCTCGACCCGCGGGCAGGCGGGGCCCGGCTGGTCTTCGAAGCCGCGCTCAACGTGGCAGTCACCGGGGCGAGACCGATGGCTGTCGTGGACAACCTCAACTTCGGCAACCCGGAGAAGCCCGAGGTGATGTGGCAGTTCTTGGAGACGGTGGAGGGGATCTCGGAGGCATGCGAGACCCTGGGCATCCCGGTGGTGGGAGGGAACGTCTCGTTCTACAACGAGACCGATGGGATCGACATCCATCCCACCCCGGTGGTGGGGATGCTCGGGCTGGCCGAACCGATGCCGTTGCCCCCGCCCCGATTGTCACGGGCCGCCGAGGGCATGGAGATCTGGGAGATCGGGATGCCGCCCACTCCCAACCTGGCCGGCTCCGCCGCCCAGCGCGTTCTCCAGGGCGCCCTGACCGGGCGACCCACCCAACCCGATGCGGAGATGGCGAAGTGGGCGGTCGAAGTCGCCGCCGGCCTGGCCCACACGGCGCCGGTCCTCCACGACATCTCCGACGGCGGGTTGGCGGTGGCGGTGGCCGAGATCTGCATCGCCTCCCGTGTCGGGGCGACGATCGAGGGCCTCGACACCGATCTCCTCTTCTCCGAGGACCCGCATCGCTTCGTCGCGGTATTCGAGCCCGGGACGGTCGACCTCCCCGAGGGGCCGGCCCGCCGGGTCGGGGTGATCGGGGGGCAGACCCTGACCCTGGGCGGGTCCGAGCCCATCGCCCTCGATCTGCTCGCCGAGACCCACCGCGACGCCATCCCCCGCCGGATGGCGGGTGCATGAGAGTGCGCAGCTTGGGTCAGGAGGCCACGAGGCCGTAGCATTCCCGACGTGGCCAGAAGCATCGGGATACTCACTGCCGGGGGCGACAGCCCCGGGCTGAACGCCGCCATACGTGCGGTGGGCAAAGCGGCGCAACGCGCCTACGGCATGCACGTGATCGGGTTCAAGGACGGGTTTCTCGGCCTGATGCAGAACCGGTTCGTCCGTTTCGACTCCGACTCCCTGTCCGGGATCCTGACCAAGGGTGGGACCGTGCTCGGCACCAGCCGGGCCAAGGTGGACAAGATGCAGATGGGCGACGGCAAGAAGATGGACATGCGCTCGCTCATGCGCGACGTCGTCGACCAGCACGATCTCGAAGCCCTGGTCGTGCTCGGTGGCGACGGCACCATGCGCAATGCGCTCAAGCTCGAAGACGTCGGGATCAACGTGCTGGCCCTCCCCAAGACCATCGACAACGACGTCACCGGGACCGACGTCACCTTCGGGTTCGACACCGCGATGGGGATCGCGACCGAGGCCATCGACCGTCTCCACTCCACCGCCCACTCCCATCATCGGATCATCCTCGCCGAGATAATGGGGCACGAGGTGGGTTGGCTCGCTCTCGGCGCCGGTCTCGCCGGCGGCGCCGACGTGATCCTCATCCCGGAGATCCCATACGACATCGAGGCCGTCGCCGCCTCGATCCAGGCCCGGAAGGCGGCAGGCAGCGCCTTCTCCATCGTGGCAGTAGCCGAGGGCGCCTACTCCAAGGACGACGCCAGGGCCCGGGCCGGGATCCTCGCCGCCTTGGAGACAGCGGAGGGCGAGGGACGCAGCGAGCTCAAGGAGCAACTGGCTGCCCTGGAGAAAGGGGCGCGCACCGAGAAGCTGGCGGTGGCCCTGGAGCAGGCGACCGGTCTCGAGTCGAGAGTGACCATCCTCGGCCATGTCCAACGTGGCGGCACCCCGTCACCGGCCGACCGGCTTCTCGCCACCAGGCTCGGCACTGCCGCCGCCTCCTACATCGCCGACGGTCTTCACGGCGTCCTGGTGGCGGCACGGGGCCAATCCGCCGAGCCGGTGCCGCTGAAGGAGATCGCCGGGGTCACCAAGTTCGTGCCCCTCGATCATCCCTGGGTCGATTCGGCCCGAAGTCTGGGCATCGTCCTCGGCGACTGAGCCGGCCGCCCCCTACGCTGACCCGATGACACTTCTCGGTGCCGTCCTGGCCGGGGGCAGGAGTCTCCGCATGGGTGTGGACAAGGCCGAAGTGGCCATCTCGGGAAGGACACTGCTCGATCGAGTCGCCTCCGCGCTCGGCGAGGTCGCCGATCGGGTGGTGGTCCTGGGGGAGGAGAGACCGGGATACGAGTCATGGCCCGACTACGCCCCCGGTCCGGGCCCGTTGGCGGGACTGGCCACCGCCCTCGACCGAATGACCGAGGACCGGGCCCTGTTGGTCGCGGTCGACAACGCCTTCGTCAGCCCCGAGACGTTGCGCCGGCTCGCTTCGATCGAATCCGACCTCCCGGTGGTGCCGGTCGACGACGAGGGCGTGCGTCAGGTGACCTGTGCCGTCTTCCCCAGGCAGATCGCGGGACAGGCCGCCGACGAAGCCGAGGCGGGAGGATCGATCCAGACCCTGCTCGACCGGGTCTCGTTCCTCCCGGTCACCCCCGACCAGTGGCGCCGGTGGGGAGAGGACGGCCGGAGCTGGTACTCGGTGGACACCCCCGAGGCGCTGGAGACGGGGATGGCGCGGTTCGGCTGATCCCGGCGCGGGGGCCACGGCGTGCACAGTCGGGAGGGCTGCCTAGGGTGGATCACGGTTCCAACCAAAGGAGGAAACCGTGCTTCAGGTCACCGAGAACGCAGCGGCTGCGTTGGAGAGCATCCGCCAGATGGAGGGAATACCCGAAAGCCACGGCACCCGGCTGACCGGCGGCCCGCAGCCGGACGGCGACATCGCGGTCCGTCTCGAGTTCGTCGAGAGCCCGGTTGAGACCGATCAGGTCACCAAGCAGGGTGCGACCGAGGTCTACGTCGACCCCGAGGTGGCTCAGCCGCTGGCAGAGGCGGTCATGGACGTTCAGAACAGCGAGGCAGGGCTCGCCTTCGTCTTCCGGCCACAGATGCCCCAGCAGTAGCAGCAGGTCGAGTCGGCAGGGGGTGGCGGGGGATCTAGTCTCGGGCTTCCCGTGACCACCCTCCACCTCCCCGAGCCGGACATCGACCCGACCGCCTTGATCGCCCCCGGCGCCCATGTCTACGGCCGGGCCAGTATCGGGGCCCGGGTATTCGTCCTGTTCGGAGTGGTGATCCGGGCCGAGTTCGACCGGATCGAGATCGGCGCCGAGAGCAACATCCAGGACAATGTCGTCGTCCACTGCGACGAGGACGTCCCCTGCCTGATCGGAAACCGGGTCACCGTGGGCCATTCCGCGGTGGTCCACGGAGCCGCGGTCGGTGACAGAAGTCTCGTCGGGATAGGCGCCCGGCTGCTCAACGGATCCCGGCTCGGGGAGGGCTCCTGGCTCGCCTCGGGCTCGGTCCTCACCGAGGGCAGGGAGATCCCGCCCTGGACCTTGGCCGTGGGCACCCCGGCCAAGCCGCTGCGGGAGTTGTCCGACGCAGAGATCAAACGAGCCGACGAGGGCGTGGACCACTACCTGGATCTGATCGAGACCTATCGCAAGCTGTTCGACGCGTCGTCCCCCCCTGGCTAGGCCAAGGGCATCGCGCACCCTACGATGGCCAGGTGACCGACGTGCGAGCCGTCCAGCTCATCGAGAGGCCCGGCGAGGCGTGCGGGGTCTTCGCCGCTTATACCCCCCGTCAACGAGTATCCAGCCTGATCTACTTCGGTCTCTACGGGCTGCAGCATCGCGGCCAGGAATCGGCCGGGATCGCCACTTCGGACGGTGAGACCGTCACCGTGTTCAAAGACCTCGGCCTGGTCGCCCAGGTATTCGACGAGCCCGCCCTGGCCGGGCTCGACGGTCATCTCGGCATCGGTCACACCCGCTACTCCACGACGGGATCGAACAACTGGGCCAACGCCCAGCCGGCCCATCGACAGGTGGGCGCCACCAGCATCGCCCTCGGACACAACGGGAACCTGACCAACACCCGCGAGATCGCCGAGCGGCTCGGGGTCCGGGGAGCGACCACCGACTCCGACCTCATGGCCGAGGGCATCGCCAGGGCGATCGACGACGAGCGATCCGACGACCGCGGGCTGGAGATGGCGGTGATGGAGGTGGCTCCGAGCTGGAAAGGGGCCTTCTCCCTGGTGATCATGGACCAGGGCCGGGTGATGGGTCTGCGCGACCCCAACGGGTTCCGCCCGCTGTGCCTCGGTTCGCTCCCCGACGGCGGCTGGGTCCTCGCCTCGGAGACCGCCGCACTCGACCTGGTCGGCGCCAGGTTCGTGCGTGAGGTGGCGGCGGGGGAGATGGTGGTCATCGACGCCGGAGGGGTGCACAGCTACTACCCGTTCCCGGCCACGAGCCCCCGACTCTGCGTTTTCGAGTTCGTCTACTTCGCCCGCCCCGACAGCCAGATGTACGGGCGGGGGATCCACGCCGCGCGACGGCAGATGGGCGAAGCCCTCGCCCTCGAGCATCCGGCCGCGGCGGACATCGTGGTCCCCGTGCCCGAGTCGGGATTGCCGGCGGCGCAGGGTTTCGCAGCCGCCAGCGGCATCCCCTACGCCGACGGGCTGGTCAAGAACAGGTACATCGGCCGCACCTTCATCGAGCCGAGCCAGAGTCTGCGCGACCGTGGGATCAGACTCAAGCTGAACCCGATCCCGGACAATCTGAGGGGGAACCGGGTGGTGCTGGTCGACGACTCGATAGTGCGTGGCTCGACAACCCGGAAGCTGGTCCAGATCCTGCGCGACGCCGGGGCCACCGAAGTCCACCTCCGCGTTTCCTCGCCCCCCTATCGCTGGCCCTGTTACTACGGCATGGACACCTCGGATCGATCCACCCTGATCGCGGCCCGGCTCGAGATCGACGAGATCAGGGAGCACATCGGCGCCGACTCGCTGGGATACCTCTCACTGCAAGGCCTCCTCGACGCCACCGGGGTGGCCGACGCCGGGTTCTGCACCGCCTGTCTCTCCGGGGAGTACCCGACCGAGATTCCCGAGGTGATGGACAAGTTCCAGCTCGAGCGCTCCTGACGTGACCACCTACGAGGCGGCGGGGGTGGACCTGGAAGGCGCCGAGCGGCATGTCGCCCGCATCGCCGGCCCGGTCACCGCCACCTGGGGGCCCAACGTGATCGGTGGCTTCGGCGGTTTTGCGGCCGGAGTCACCATCCCTCCCGGCTATCGGGACCCGGTGCTGATGATGTCCACCGACGGGGTGGGCACCAAGCTGGAACTGGCCCGCCTCGCCGGCCGCTGGGACGGGGTCGGGCACGATCTGGTGGCCATGTGCGTGGACGACCTGGCTGCAGTGGGGGCGACGCCGCTCGGCTTCGTCGACTACCTGGCGGTGGGCGCGCTGGACCCGGAGCGGGATCGGGCCATCGTCGCATCCGTGGCCGCCGCCTGTGCCGAGGCGGGCTGTCCCCTCCTCGGCGGCGAGACGGCCGAACATCCAGGGGTGATGGCCGTCGACGCGGTGGATCTGGCCGGTGCGGTCATGGGAGTCGTGGAGCGAGGATCCGAGCTCGGCCCGCAACGGGTCGAGGACGGGGACGTGGTCATCGGCCTCGCCTCGCCCAACCTCCGCTCCAACGGGTTCTCACTGGTCCGATCCGTATTCGGGGACGACCTCGAGCCTCATCTCGACCGATTGCTCGAGCCATCAGTCATCTACGCCCCCGATGTCCTCAGCGCGGTGGGGACCGGCGGTGTCCACGCCGCGGCTCACATCACCGGGGGAGGTCTGGAGGGGAACCTGAAACGGGTGCTTCCACCCGGGCTCTCGGCCGATGTCGACACGACCACCTGGGAGCGACCTTCGATCTTCGAACTGGTCGCCGAGCGCGGGGTGGACCCTGCGGTGATGTTTTCCACCTTCAACATGGGGATCGGGTTCTGCCTGGTGGTCGACCCCGGCTCGGTGAACGCGGCGATGGCGGCCACGTCGGCCCACCAGCCGACGGTCATCGGCGGGATCGTGCCCGGCGAGGGAGTGAGGCTGGGATGAGATTCGACCAGGCCTCGGCGGTGGCAGGTGCCGACCTGGGGAAATGGAAAGCCGAGGTCCAGCCCAAGTGGGACATCTTCGGAGTCGCCAACGGCGGCTACCTGATGGCGATCGCGGCCCGTGCCATGTCCGAGGCCGCCGAGGGGAGGGCGCCGGTCAGCGTCACCGCGCACTTCATCCGGCCCGTCTCGGCCGGGCCGATCGAGATCTCGGTGGAGACCGTCAAGACCGGGCGCACCTTCTCCACGATGAGCGGGCGGTTGGCCGCCGAGGACGAATCGATGACCCTGCTCGGCAGCTTCGCCGAGCCCGGGCTTCTCGGCGAGGAGACGCTCTACGTCGACGCCTCACCCCCCGACTTGCCACCTCCCGAGCAATGCCCCCGCGCTCTGCCCTCCGAAGACGGGCCGCTTCCTCCGCCGATGATGGCCCACTTCGAGGAGCGGATCCATCCCGAGGACGCCGGCCCGCTCCACGGCAAGCCGACCGGCAAGGCCCTGATGCGGGGGTGGTTTCGGCTCCACGATCAGGAGCCGATCGATCCCTTCACCCTGCTCATGATCGCCGACGCCTTCCCGCCGGCGGTGTTCAACGCCAAGCTCCCCCTGGCCTGGACCCCGACATTGGAGATGACCACTCACATCCGGGCCATGCCCGCCCCTGGTTGGCTGCGCTGCAGGTTCGCGACACGATTCGTCACCGGCGGGCTCCTCGAAGAGGACGGCGAGATCTGGGACGAGACCGGGCGTTTGGTCGCCCTCTCCCGCCAGCTAGCCCTCGTCCCCCGCTGACACCGACTTCAGCTCCTTCAGCAGCGTTTCCTTCCGCGCCTCGTCGAGGAACGACGCCA
>DASUSU010000323.1:0-3001 GCA_036374915.1 Acidimicrobiia bacterium
GTTGGAGACCACCACCCCCGCCTCAGTCCCGATGACCCACCGCCAGATCCTGCTGGTGCTCAGCGGTCTGATGCTCGGGCTGTTCCTGGCCGCGCTCGACCAGACCATCGTGGCCACCGCCCTCCCCACCATCGCCGGCGAGCTCGGCGGTTTGGAGCAACTCTCCTGGGTCGTGACCGCCTATCTGCTCACCTCGACCGCGTCGGCCCCGCTCTACGGGAAGGTCTCCGACATGTACGGGCGGAAGATCGTCTTCCAGTTCGCCATCGTCACCTTTCTCCTCGGCTCGGTGCTGGCCGGCTTCTCCCAGTCGATGGTGCAGCTGATCGGTTTCCGGGCGATCCAGGGGCTGGGTGCGGGCGGGTTGATCGTGATGACCATGACCATCGTCGGCGACGTGCTGTCTCCCCGTCAGCGGGGCCGCTATCAGGGCTACATCGGGGCGGTGTTCGCCCTGTCGTCGATCGCCGGGCCGTTGTTGGGCGGGTTCTTCGTCGACAACCTCTCCTGGCGCTGGGTGTTCTACATCAACCTGCCCATCGGGCTCGCCGCCCTCTTCGTCACCGCCACCGTGCTCGACCTGCCCTTCCGGCGTGTCGACCATCCCGTCGACTATCTGGGGGCGGGCCTGCTCGTCGGCGGGGTCAGCTCGCTGCTCCTGGTCACGGTGTGGGCCGGATCCGAGTACGCCTGGGGCTCGCCGGTGATCGTCGGGCTGTCGGTGCTGGCGGCCGCGCTGCTCGTGCTGTTCATTCTCCAGGAGCGGCGGGTGGCGGAGCCCATCCTCCCCTTGCGTCTCTTCCGGGACCGCACCTTCTCCATCACCTCGGGGGCGGCGTTCATCGTCGGTGTGGGCATGTTCGGCGCCATCGTCTTCCTGCCTCTCTTCCTCCAGGTGGTGATGGGCGCCTCACCGACCAATTCCGGGCTGCTCCTCCTCCCCTTGATGGGCGGGGTGGTCACCTCCTCGATCGTCACCGGCCGGCTCATCAGCCGGACCGGCCGCTACAAGGTCTACCCGGTCGTCGGGATTGCCCTCATGTCGCTCGGTCTCTGGCTGCTCTCCACCATGAGTCCCGAGACCACGCTTTTCCGGGCTTCGATCTACATGCTCGGCTTCGGCATCGGGATGGGTGGGGTGCTCCAGGTGCTGGTCATTGCGGTGCAGAACGCGGTGGCGGCCCGCGACCTCGGTGTGGCCACCTCCTCGGCCACCTTCTTCCGGTCACTGGGAGGATCGTTCGGCACTGCTCTCTTCGGGGCGATCCTGACCAGTCAGCTGGTGACCCGACTCGCTCCTCTGCTCCCCGCCGGGTCGTCCGGCGATCTCCAGGACCTGACCGGGAGCCCGGAGCTGATCGGGCAACTCCCGCCGGCGATCAGGGGCGAAGTGGTCGAGGCGTTCTCCCATGCCATCACCACGGCGTTCACCGTTGCCATCCCTTTCCTCTTGTTGGCGTTTCTCCTGGTGATCTTCCTCCCCGAGCTCCCCTTGCGCGACACCGCACATGTCGGGGCCGCCGAGCCGGAGGCTCCGCTCGCGCCCGGGCCGATCGGCCCCTGACCTTCGGTCCCCGGTTCCGACTCAGGCGAGCGGGACCGTGAAGCGGACCTGACCACCGGGGCCGTCGCCGACGCCGATCGTCCCATGGTGGGCCTCGACGATGCCCTTGGCGATGGCCAGCCCCAGCCCGGTGCCGCCCGACTCCCGGTTGCGCGAGTCGTCTGCCCTCACGAACCGCTCGAAGACGTGATCCTTGAGCTGATCGGGGAAGCCTTCACCTTGATCCACGACCGCGACCTCGGCCATCGACCCATTGCGAGTGACCACGATCCTGACCTCGCCGGCCTCCGGGCTGTGTCGCAGCGCATTGGCGAGGAGATTGCGGAACACCCGTCCCAACGCAGCCGGGTCGCCGACGACGCCGACGTGGCCCGGTGCCTCCACCCGCACCTGCACGCTTCGTCTTGCCGCAGCCGGCGCCACCGCTTCCATCGCCTCGTCCGCCAGCTCGGCCAGGTCGACGGTCGAGGCCGACAACTCGAGTCGGCCTGCTTCGATCCGGGAGAGGAGGAACAGGTCGTCGACCAGATGCCTGAGGTGATCGAGGTCGTTGGAGAGCCCGCGCAGATAGGCGGCCGGGTCGGGAGCCACTCCGTCCTGAAGGGCCTCGACCGCGGCCTGCATCGACCCCAGCGGAGTGCGCAGGTCGTGGCCGACCGCGGAGAGGAGGACCCGCCGCTCTTCCTCGGCCAGCTCCAGCTTCTCGATCATCGCGTCCAGGGCCGCCGCCGCCGCACCGAGCTCGTCGGTGCGGTGGACGCCGGATCGGGCCGTCAGGTCGCCGTCGCCGGCCCGCTCGGCCGCGATCGAGATCGCCTCCAGGTCCGAGGCGAGGGGTCGGGCCACCCCGCTGGCCACTACGCCTCCGAGGCCCACCCCGAGCAGGAGCGCCACCATCACCAGGGTCAGGTCGTGGGACTCGATGAACATGGTCATGGCCGCCGCCGCCACCGCTGCTCCGGTGACTCCGACCGCGGCCAGGGAGACGATGACGAGGCTGGCTCGAAGCGACGCCAGACGTGTCGCCAGCCGCACCGCGACCACCGCGGCGACAAACGTGGACGCGGCCATGAGCCCGAACACCAGATAGAGCTGACGGCGCTCGGGCGGGGTCACGTCCATGACCAGCTCGGCCATGAGCAGACCTGCGGCCAGGACGACGGCCAGTGCCCACAAGGTCGTCTTCACGACCCCAACCTGTATCCCACGCCCCAGACGGTCTGGATCCATCTCGGATTCTGGAGGTCGGTCTCCATCTTCTGCCGGATGCGGCGCACGTGAACCGTGACCGTGGCCGGGTCTTGCCACTCGGCCGACGACCCCCACACCCGCTCCAGGAGCTCACCGCGGCTGAACACCTGTCTGGCGTGAGCCACGAGGAAAGCGAGCAGGTCGAACTCGCGAGCGGTCAACTCGAGAGCCGTCCCGTTGACGGAT
>DASUSU010000324.1:0-2375 GCA_036374915.1 Acidimicrobiia bacterium
TCGCCCCCGCCCTCCGGCCAGCCTCGATGACCTCGGCTTCGGTCTGCATGGTGCCCATGTCGAGGCTCTGGTCCCTGTCGGCTGTCATCAGCTCCCCTTTTCGATCTCGCTGCGGAGCAGGCCGGTGTACCGCTGGAACTCGGGCAGGTCGCGGACACCGGCGTTGCGTGGTCTGGGGAGGTTGATCGCGACATCGGCGACGATGCGCCCGGGGCGGGCGGAAAGGACGATCACCCGGTCTGACAGGAGGGTGGCCTCGGTGATCGAGTGGGTCACGAATACCACGGTCCGGGTGCCGTCCCAGATGCGGAGCAGCTCCTCACCCATCCGGTCACGGGTGATCGCATCGAGGGCGGCGAATGGCTCGTCCATGAGCAACACCCTCGGTTCCAGTGCCAGCGCCCGGGCCAGGGCGACTCGTTGACGCATGCCCCCGGAGAGCTGTGCCGGATAGGCCGAGGTGAATTGGGTCAGCCCCACCGTATCGAGAAGACGCGCGACCCGGTCGCGATGCTGGCGTTGCCCGGTGACATCGAGCAGCAGCCCGGCATTTGCCTCGACCGTGCGCCAGGGGAGCAGGGTCGGGTCCTGGAACATGAACCCGAAGGCACGGTCGGTGAGCGCCTCGGCGGCACTCTGACCCAGGACCGAGATGGTGCCCGCGCTGGGTGTCTCCAGCCCTCCGATCAGTCTGAGGAGGGTGGTCTTCCCACACCCGGAGGGACCGAGAAGCGAGACGAAACTGCCGGGCTCGATGACGCAGTTGACATCTTGGAGGGCGACCGTGGTCCCGGTGGGAGAGCGAAAGTGCTTGGTCACGCCCGATAGCTCGATGCGAGCCAGAACCGATTCTCTGCTCGAGGGAGCTGAGTGATCCTTGGGCATCGGATCGGTCACGGTCGTCTGGCCTCCATTTCACCGCTTTCCCTCGGAAAACGATTGCCAGCGACGGTAGTCAGTCTACGAGCCGACTGCTAGCGGATCCCGTCGAGCCGGCGGAGGGTCGGTCGCCGCTGCCGACCGCAGTGATCCCCTCCAACCGGTAGGCCCTGATCGGCTCCGATTTCCCTTTCAGTTCCAGCGAGCCCAGTGCGGTCACCGTGACCCGATCGGAGATGGCGGTGTAGGTGTCGTGCCCGATCACCACCTGGCCGGCCTCGGCCCAGGACTCGAGACGGGAGGCCACGTTGACGGCGTCGCCGACCACCGAGAAGCTGCGCATCTCGGCGCTTCCCAGGTTGCCGAGCAGGGCGGGGCCGGTGTTGATCCCGATCCGGAACCGGGGCGGGGCGTCGTCGTGATCCGTCTCCTCGGCGAGGGCCTCCTGCATCGCCATGGCGGCCCGTGCGGCGCGGAAGGCGTGGTCGGGGCGGGGTGCGGGAGCGTCGAAGACGGCCAGCAGGGCGTCGCCCATGAACTGGACCACGGTCCCTCCATGGCGGAGGATCACCGGCACCGCCCGGCCGAAGTATCGGTTCAAGGTCTCCATGACCACCGCCGGGTCGGTCGACTCCGAGAACGAGGTGAAGCCGCGCAGATCGGCGAAGAGCGCGGTCAACACGACTCTCGAACCTCCCAGTTCGGCACGGGACGGGTCGGCACGGAGACTGTCGGCGACGTCGGGCGAGAGATAGGCCCGGAAGAGCCCGTCGAGCTGGGCGTAGAGCCGGGCGTTCTCGAGTGCGATCCCGATCTCGGCTGCCAGGGTCTCGGCGATGGCGATGTCCCGGGGCCGGAACTCCCCGGCGGTGCGGGCGAACTCGATCACCCCGACCCGATCGGGCCCTACATCGAGATCGAGGACGTGCTCGTGGGCACCTTCGGGCCAAGGGCCCGTGGAGAGCTCGGCCGGGTAGACGACCACGTCGTCGTCGGCCCTTCTCCCGATGCGGACCACGTCCGGGGTGAATCGGGGACCGATGATCTTGATCATCTCCTCGAGCATGGCCTCGTCGCCCTTCTCCACGCTCACCTCGGTCCCGATCAGGGCCATGGCGGCGAGACGGCGGGCCTGGTCGCGCTCGGTGGCCAGAGACCTGGCGGCGCGGGCCAGGATCTCGGTTTGCGCCTCGGTGAGGGTGAAGCTGGCGCTGAGCCCCTCCACAACCAACTCGATCTCGCGCTCGCTCAGACCGGCCTGCAGCGACTTCTGCAGGGCATCGGTGAGGGTCTCGAGTGCACCGCCGTACTGATCTCTGATCTCCTTGGCGGTTGCCCTCGTGACGATGCCATCGAAGATCCCCGCCGACGCCCCTTCCCGTTCGTACTGGCTGTAGGCCGAATAGGCCACGAAACCGAAGGCCGCCGCCATGAGCAGGTGCCACATCCACCACGAGAGCTGCCAGCTCCGGGCCCAGATGATGGTGACCATGGCC
>DASUSU010000325.1:0-5349 GCA_036374915.1 Acidimicrobiia bacterium
TGAAGGGACTCAGCACATCATGGGACTCGACGGAAACGTCCGCGATTTCTTCAGCCGGGTGCTTCATGCGGCTCGGGTGAGTCTTCCGCTCGGGTTCACCACGGTCCTCGTCGCCATCATCGTCGGCACCATCATCGGCGCGGTATCCGGCTACGTCGGAGGGTGGGCGGACAACATCATGATGCGGATCATGGACGTGGTGCTCGGCTTCCCCTCCCTGATCCTCGCCATCGCCATCGTCTTCGTCCTCGGCCCCGGCCTGCGCAACGCCTTGCTCGCCATCGCCATCGTCACCATCCCCCAGTACGCGAGGGTGATGCGGGCTTCGGTGTTGTCGATCAAGGAGGTCGACTATGTCACAGCATCGAGGGCGCTGGGTGCTTCCGCCTTCCGGGTCCTGGTGACCCGGGTCGTCCCCAATGCCCTCACCCCGCTCGTCGTGCTCGGGACGCTGGGGATCGCCACGGTCATCCTCGAGGCGGCGGCCCTTGGATTCCTCGGTCTCGGTGCCCAGCCACCGACACCCGAATGGGGGGCCATGCTCGCCGCCGAACGAGCCCGGATCTTCACCGCCCCCCATCTCATGGTCTTCCCCGGGCTGGCCATCATGATCACGGTGCTCGGGTTCAATCTCATGGGTGATGGGCTCCGCGACGCACTCGACCCGACTCTGAACCGATGAGCGCGGCTCGACCCCTTCCCGAGCCTCTGATCGACGTCGATGTACCCGCCCCGGTCCCGGCGGGAGAGCGTCTGCTCGAGGTGAACGACCTGGTGACCCACTACGACACCAGGCAGGGAGTGGTCAGGGCGGTGGACGGGACCAGCTTCCACGTGAACCGGGGCGAAGTCCTCGGCCTCGTCGGCGAGTCCGGGTGCGGGAAGTCGGTGACGTCGCTCTCGATCATGGGTCTGATCCGCCATCCGGGGAAGGTGGTGTCCGGTGAGATCCTCTTCGACGGGAGGGACATCACCAAGATGAAGGGCAGCGAGGTGCGACAGCTGCGGGGTGAGCACATCTCGATGATCTTCCAGCAGCCGGCCTCGGCGCTCAACCCGGTGTATCGGGCCGGGGCCCAGATCCAGGAGGTCTTCGAGCTGCATCGCGACTGGACCACGGAGGTCGAGGAGGAGAAGGTCATCGAGATGCTGACCAAGGTGGGCATCCCCGACCCCAAGCGCCGAGCCGAGGCCTATCCCCACGAGCTGTCCGGGGGCATGGCGCAGCGGATCATGATCGCCATGGCCCTCGCCTGCGAGCCGGAGCTGCTCATCGCAGACGAGCCGACCACCGCCCTGGACGTCACCATCCAGGCCCAGATCCTCGACCTGATACGGGATCTTCAGGAGACCTCGAAAACGGCAGTGATCCTGATCACCCACGACCTGGGGATCGTGGCGGAGATGGCCGACCGGGTCGCGGTCATGTACGCAGGAGAGATCGTCGAGGAGACCGACGTGCGCACCATCTTCCGCAACCCGCTCCATCCCTACACCACAGGGTTGATCGGCTCGATCCCCGTCCTCGGGTCGTTGCGGGAGCGTCTCGAGGTCATCCCGGGCGTGGTCCCGTCGATGATCGACCTTCCCGAGGGCTGCCGTTTCGCCTCCCGCTGCGTCCCCAGGGTCGAGCACGACCTGCAGATCTGCACCGAGGTCAAGCCGGATCTGCGCGAGGTGGAGGAGGGGCACAAGGTCCGGTGCTGGCTCTACTACGGGCCGGAGAAGGTGATCGACGTCGATGGCTGAGAACCTGGTCGAGATCCGGGACCTGGTCAAGGAATTCCCGGTCAAGGGTGGGATCCTGCAGCGCCAGGTCGCCACCGTGCGGGCTGTCGCCGGAGTCGACCTGGACATAGTCAAGGGCGAGACCTTGGGCCTTGTCGGTGAGTCGGGATGTGGGAAGACCACGCTGGGACGTCTGCTCACACGCTTGTTGGAACCGACCAGCGGGACCATCCGCTTCGACGGCGAGGACATCACCCACGTCTCCGGATCCGATCTGAAGCCATTCCGAAAGAGGGTCCAGATCATCTTCCAGGATCCCTACGGATCGCTGGACCCGCGATCCCAGGTGGGGCCCGCAATCTCGGAAGGGCTCCGCCTCCACGGAATCGGTGATCGAGACGAGCGGCACGAGAGGGTCAAGGAGATGCTCGAGCTGGTCGGGCTTCGCCCCTCGCACGCCAATCGCTACCCCCACGAGTTCTCGGGCGGCCAACGGCAGCGGATCGGAATCGCACGGGCGCTGATCCTCAAGCCCGACCTGGTCGTGGCCGACGAGCCGGTCTCGGCCCTCGACGTCTCGGTCCAGGCCCAAGTGCTCAACCTCCTCACCGATCTGCAGGAGGAGCTCGATCTCACCCTCCTCTTCGTCGCCCACAATCTCGCCGTGGTCGAGCACATCTCCAATCGTGTCGCCGTCATGTACCTGGGACGGATCGTCGAGCTGACCGACAGGGACACGCTGTACCGGAACCCGCTCCATCCCTACACCGAGGCACTCCTCTCCGCGGTTCCCATCGCCGATCCCGACCGGCCCCGGAACCGCCAGATCCTGCAAGGCGAGATCCCTTCCCCGCTCAACCCACCCCGGGGCTGCAACTTCCATCCACGATGCCCCATCGCCAGACCGGGTCTGTGCGACGTCGAAGAGCCGCCCCTGATGGACTCCCCCCGGGGCCCGCATCACCAGGCAGCCTGCTGGCTCCGCGCCGGCGACCTGGCGGTGGCCCGGGAACTCTCTTCGTGACCATCGACCGGGTCGGGGTCATCGGCGGCGGGTTGATGGGCTCTGGGATCGCAGAGGTGTGCGCCCGGGCCGGTAGCGACGTCGTCGTCCACGAGATCCACGACGAAGCGGCGCAGGCCGCAATGGCCAGGCTGGAGCGATCGCTGGCCAGGGCGGTGGAGAAAGGGAAGATAGAGGGGGCGGAGCAGTCATCGGTGCTCGGGCGCATCACCATCTCCACGGATCTCTCCGACCAGGCCGATCGCCAGTTGGTGATCGAGGCGGCCACCGAGAACGAGGAGGTGAAGAAGCAGATCTTCGCCGACCTCGACACGGTGGTGACATCAGACTCGATTCTGGCTTCCAACACGTCGTCGATCCCGATCACCCGCATCGCCTCTGCCACGACCAGACCCGACCATGTCATCGGGCTTCATTTCTTCAATCCGGTCCCGGTGATGGGTCTGGTGGAGTTGGTCACCACCGTGATGACCTCGCCCGAGGTGGCCGCCCGAGCCGAGCGGTACATCGAGACCCTGGGCAAGACCGTGATCCGGGCTCAGGACCGAGCCGGGTTCATCGTGAACATGCTCCTGGTGCCCTACCTGCTCGGAGCGATCCGCATGCTCGAGGCCGGGGTGGCGAGCAGGGAGGACATCGACGCTGGGATGAGGCTCGGGGCCAATCATCCGATGGGCCCGCTCGAGCTTTCCGACTTCGTCGGTCTCGACACGATGAAGCACATCGCCGACGTGCTCTTCGACGAGTTCAAGGAGCCCTTCTACGCCTCTCCCCCGCTCCTCACCCGAATGGTGGAGGCGGGTCTGTTCGGGAGGAAGACCGGCAGGGGCTTCTACGACTACGAATGAGGACGCGCGGGCCCGGGCTCATGTGTTGAGGATGACCACCGGACACGGGGCGAGTCGGGTCAGGTACTCGACCCGGGGGCCGAGATGAAGCCTGGTCGTTCCGGCGCGGACACTGGTGCCCAACACGAGCAGGTCTGCCTCGAGCTCCTCGATGGCGTCGAGGATCCCCGTCTCCACGTCCTCGGCCTCGCGCACTTCGGTCTGGACGTGCTGACCCATCCGGGTGGCGACGATCTCGAAGTCGGCGGTGACGTCGAGTGCGATGCTGGGCCGCATCCCGGCGAGCCGGGTCGGTGTCACCACGTGGACCCCGGTCACCAGGGCGTCCGCCCCGGCGATGGCAAAGGCGAGGTCGGCTGCGTTGCGTGAGCTGGTGCTGGCGTTGGCCGGGACCACGATTCGGGTCGGAGACCAGTCGTCGGGCACGTTCTCTCCCCTCACCACCAGGGTGGGGGTCTTGGACAGCTTGATCAGATCGTCGATGACCGAGCCGAACACCGAGTCCTGGGACGGGCTCATGGTCGGTGTCCCGATGACCAGGAGGTCGTAGTCCGCCTCAGCCTCGGCCAGGATCGTCTCGACCGGGTCATGGCTGGAGACGATCCGAGTCCTGGTCCCCTGGTCGCGGAACACGGTCCTGAGCGAGCTGAGATATGCCCCGGCCATCACCCGGTCCTGATCGCCGGCGACGGCGAGAAGCGTGGTGGAGATGTCCCTCGATTCGGCGAGTCGAGCCACCAGAACCGCCTGGATGGTCTGGGTGCCCACCTGGCCGATGCGGGGACGAACCGGGACCAACACCCTTCTCAGACCGGAGAGAAAGCTGCTCTTGAGCATGTCCTCTCGAGCCAGCCGGGACTCCTCTTCGACACCAGGGGCCACCCGGGCGAGACAGAAGCGAAGTGCGGCCGGAGTCGTGAGCGACGTCACTACTGCCAGGAGCACGATGATCGAGAACATCTCGGTGGTGAGGATCCCGAGCGACAACCCAATGGTGGCGATGATGATCTCCACCGCCCCGCGCGCGTTGAGGCCGGCACCGTAGGCGAGAGCAGACCAATGGTCCTGGCCGGAGAGCCAGCGCGCCCCGGCGTAGGCCCCCGCCACCTTTCCGACGGTGGCCACGATCACGACCACCAGGGCGATGAGGAGCAGGCCGGGCTCGAAGATCGCGCCGAGGTTCACCTTGAGTCCGGCCACGGCGAAGAAGATGGGCGAGAACACGGCCAACGCCATGGCCTCCAGCTTGTGCACCACGTCGGTGGGCAGCCTGGGCAACCCCCCGAACAGGATCCCGACGGCGAATGCGCCGATCACCGGCTCCAGGTGGAGCGCCTGACTGAATGCACCCCAGCCGAAGGCGAGGACGATCACCAGAGTGAGCAGGAGGTCCCGACCCCGGAACCGATCCTGGATCAGGTTCAAACCCCGCTCCACGACGAACCTGCCGACGGTCATCGTCGCCACCACGAACACCGCCACCATCGCCACCGTCCTGAGGACGATCCCGGCGCTCACTCCCTCCGCGCTGGCCAGAGCAGTGACCACGCCGAGCAGCATCCACCCGGCCAGGTCGTTGATCATGCCTGCGGCGAGGACCGTCTGGCCGAACTCTCGTCGCATCAGGTCCAGGTCCATCAGGATCTTGGCCAGGACCGGAATCGCCGAGATGGCGAGCGCGGTGGCCACGAACAGAGCGAACACGGCACGACTCGACTGAGCGCCGACGAACTGATCGGGAAGAGCGAA
>DASUSU010000326.1:0-18850 GCA_036374915.1 Acidimicrobiia bacterium
CCGGGTAGGCGTCGTAGAAGGGCTCGATCAGGATCACCTCGTCGCCGGGGTCGATCAGACCGAGGAAGCTGGCGGCCAGGGCCTCGGTGCAGCCACAGGTGACGGTGACCTCGGTCGCCGGGTCGACGGTCCGTCCCAGCAGGGGCCCGTATCGATCGGCGATGGCCTGACGCAAGGCGGGAACGCCCTGGCTCGGGGGGTACTGGTCGCTCCCCCCTTCCTCCAGCGAGCGCCGGGCCGCCTCCTTGACGAACTCGGCGCCATCCCAATTGGGGAAGCCCTGCCCCAGGTTGATCGCATCGTGCTCCAGGGCGAGGGCGGTCATCTCGCTGAAGATGGTCACCCCGAAGGCGGCGAGACGGTCGGCGACGGACATGGGCGGAGACTACGACAGGCCGGCGGGTTCGAGCATGACCACCGGGATCTCCCGGTCGGTACGCCCCTGATAAGCCGCATAGTCGGAATAGGCGGAAACCACCTTGGGCCACCACCGCTCACGCTCCTCCCCACTCGCGGTCCGGGCCTGCAACGACCTTCGCTTCCGACCGATCTGTGCCGTCACCGAAGGATCCGTGAGCAGGTTCAGATACCACTCGGGATGCCGGTCACGCCCGCCGTAGGAGGCGATCACCACCAGAGAATCCCCATCCCGCAGGTAGAGCAAGGGAACGGTGTGCTCCCTACCGGTTGCCCGGCCCCGAGTGGTGAGAAGCAGGATGTCGTTGTCGACCAGCCGCCGCCCGATCAGCCCGCCGGTGACCCGATACAGGACCCGGTGCAGCGATGACATCCGCTTGACCGTGGGATCCCTCACCGCGGGTCAGCCTTCGTCGCTGGACCGGGCCCATATGTTGATCGCGCCCTCGACGGCGAAACGGTCGATGGCCGCCAGCTCCTCGTCGCTGAAGCTGGTGTTGTCGAGCGCGCCCAACGCGTCCTCCACCTGGGACCAGCGGCTCGCCCCCATCAGGGCCGAGGTGACCCGGTCGTCGCGTAACACCCAGGAGATCGCCATCTGCGCCAGCGTCTGGCCCCGCTCCCGGGCCAACTCGTCGAGCCCCCGCACCCGGGCCAGGTTGTCCTCGGACAGCATCGAGCGGTCGAGCGCTCCTCCCCTCTCCACCCGGGAGTCGGCCGGCACACCGTCGAGGTACTTGTCGGTGAGCAAGCCCTGGGCCAAGGGTGAGAAAACGATGCAGCCGATGCCGAGCTCAGCGAGCACGTCGAGCAGCCCGTCCTCCACCCAGCGGTTGAGCATCGAGTACGAGGGCTGATGGATGATGAACGGGGTCCCGAGCCGGGCCAGGATCGCAGCCGCCTCCCGGGTCTTCTCCGGTCCGTACGAGGAGATGCCCACATAGAGCGCCTTCCCGACCCGGACCGCGCTGTCCAGGGCGCCCATCGTCTCCTCGAGCGGGGTGTCGGGGTCGTATCGATGCGAGTAGAAGATGTCGACGTAGTCGAGCCCCATCCGGGCCAGGCTCTGGTCGAGGCTGGCCAGCAGGTACTTGCGCGACCCCCACTCCCCGTACGGCCCGGGCCACATGTCGTATCCGGCCTTGGTCGAGATGATCAGCTCGTCCCGGTAGGGGGCGAGGTCGGTGGCCATCAGAGTCCCGAAGTTGCGCTCGGCCGAGCCGGGCGGTGGCCCGTAGTTGTTGGCCACGTCGAAATGGGTGATCCCCCGGTCGAACGAGTTGAGGATGATGCGCCGTCCTTCCTCGCCCAGCCCCTCGCCACCGAAGTTGTGCCACAGACCGAGCGAGATCCGGGGCAGGTCGAGACCGCTCCTCCCCGAGCGGGAGTAGCGCATGCCGGCGTACCGGTCGGGGTCGGCCGTGTACTGATTGCTCAAGCAGGATCGATCCGGAACCCGTCCAGCACCTGATTGACCTCGGGGACCAGCTCGTGACGGCGGGCGTGGCCCCCGAGCACGACATAGAGGCAGAAGGCACGGCCCGAGTCGTTGAAGAAGTACTGGGCGCCCGACTGCCCCGGGAGCGGGCGTTGCATGTTGTTCGGGGCGAAGTCGTCTGCGGCCACCCGGGGCAGGCCGGCATGTGCGAACAGGGCACTGCCCGCCGACTCGGGGCCATACTCGAAGAGCACGATCAGCAGGTCGTCGGAGTTCATGATCTCCACCGCCCCGGAGCCGAAATCGCCCCGACCCTGAGGCAAGGGAAAGGTGCCGAGATGGACCACCGGGCGGGTTGCCGAGGATTCCCCGGACTGGAGCGCGAAGTCGGCCTCACGACTGTAAATCTCCGCCTCCCAGCCGGAGGGGACGCTGACCTCGATCCCGGCCGATCTCACCATCGCGGTGTCACCCCTGCCCGCCCCGGGGCGGGCCCTCCGGGTAGAGACTCGGATCGCCGGGCAGGATGCCGGCCTTGCGCAGCTCTGCGTCCGAGCGGAACTCGCCGTTATCGAGACGGTCGCGACGAACCGAGGTGGCATCGGCGATCGCCTGGCTCATCAGCGAGGACACCTGGCCCCACGACGTCGCCGACCCCTCGCCTATGACCGCAGCCGACGGGCCGTCGACTAGCACGAAATACGGCGACACCGGCACCTCGTAGTCCGTCCAGGCATCGGTCGACTGAACCAATGTCACTCCCTGTGGAGCCAGTTCACGCAGCCTCGACTCGCTCTCCGCCTCCGGGCCCTTGGTCACCACCACCAACCGGGTGTCCTCGGCCCCGATCCGGCCCACCCCGGCCCTGAGTTCCTCCCAGAGGCCGATACAGGACGAGCAACCGGTGGAGAGAAAGGCGAGCAGGGTCGGGTGCGGCGCGCCGCTTATCCCGAGATGCACAACCGACCCGCTCAGAGACGACCCGGAAATGTCCGGCGGGGCTCCCTCACGGGCCGGCGCCTGGTGCTGGTGACGCCGACGTTGGGCGCCTTCGGATCCGGGCTCGCCGGCCCCCAACTCGTGCAGCGCCCGCAACACGTCCGCATTGCTGCGGAGCAACCCCACCACCAAGACGGCGAGGAGGATGATGGCAATGCCTTCGATGATGAGGATGGCAGTCATGCTCAGATCACCTCGTCGGCGGGCCCGGACGAGTTCGAGTTGCGAAGATAGAAGCGTCGGCTCCTGACGATACCGGGGGTGTCGGTCCCGGTCCCGTCCCAGTCCCCGGTGACCGCGGTGTCCCCGGGGTCACCGAAGATGAAGGTGGTGTTGGCCACGCCGGTCGTGTTCGAGTTGCGAAGGTACCAGGAGTCGTGACGGTACAGACCCGGGGTGTCGACCCCGTCGCCGTCCCAGTCGCCGACCAGGGGCCGATCTGTGGGGTTCCCGTAATCGAAGCCGATGTCGGCCGCCCCACTCGAGTTGGAGTTGCGCAGGAGCCACGTGCCGGATCGATGGACACCGACCGAGTCGAATCCCTTCCCGGTCCAGTCACCCGCCAGGGGGTAGTCGCCCGGGTTGCCGTAGGCGAAGGTGACGTCGGCGACACCCGTGCTGTTCGAATTGCGCAGGTGGAAGACACCGTTGCGATAGACACCTGGAGTGACGACACCGTCCCCGTCCCAGTCACCGACGACCGGCCTGTCGCCCGGCCCACCGAATTCGAACACGATGTTGTCGCCGCCGCCGGCGGGTCGAAGGTACCAAGTCCCGTTGACGAACACGCCGGGCATGTCGCGACCGGCGCCGGTCCAGTCCCCGCTGATGGGAACTCCGGCCGGGAGCGCGGTGGGAAGACCCGGCTGATTGAGACAGGCCGCATTGTGGAAGCGTGTGTTGTTGTCGGTGGCGGATGCCGTGGTGCATGAGCCGTCCCAGATCCAGGGCGGGGTGCATGTCACCACCCGGCACACGATGGGGCCGACGCAGCTCACATCCTGGTTGCACTGGCCATAGCGAAAGCGGGTGCACGACGACTTGCGCAGATGACAGTCGCCGTTGGCGCAACCGCAGGTGAAGTTGGTGCCCTGTTGACAGCTCCCTGCGCATGTCCCGCTGCCGCCACAACCACAGGAGCCGCAGGTGGCGATGTTGCAGTCCAGGTAATAGCGGGGCTGTGGCCCCTGCGCGTTGTCGCAGACCCCCGAGCCGTCTGCCTTCCACCATCCGGCCGGGATCGTCCCCGCCGGACAGGTGTTCTCCCCGTAGATGCTGCAACAGAACTCGGTGTATCCGTCACAACACAGGTTTCCGCAGTCGCAACTCGACCCGGAGCACGAGCAGATGGCGGCATGTGCGGTGACCGGCCGGGTCATGTAGAAGAGCGGGGCCACGGTCAACGCGGTGGCGCCCATGGTGAGGCGACGAAGGAACCCGCGCCGGCTCACCGGACGGTCCATCATCTCCGTGGCCCGCCGCACCAGGGTCCTACTCATCGCCCATTCTCCGGGGGGCAGAGAGCGGGATTATCGACAGTCTTCGATCATTGGTCAGCCGCTGTGGCAGGACGTCGACGACCGCATAGAGCAGATAGACGGTGGCACCTGCGAAGAGGAGAAACGCGGCTGCGGTTCCGGCATCTACCCCGGGCAGACCGCCCCAGGGGCCGATCGGGGCCACCGCAACCGCCAAGGCAACGACAGTTGCCGTCGAATTGAGCACCACGTGCCCGACAGTAGGCGGGGTGTCCGGACTGCCGAAACAGCCGCAGCTCGAAATGGGAATCCCGCTGCGAAGCGCATGGATGACGAATCCGGCGAACCCGATGTAGAAGACCGCAACCGCCGCCGCCCAGATCGGGCTGCCGTTGACAATGGCCCCGATCCCGACCACGAGCTCACCCAAGCCGAGGCCGCGAACCAAGGACGGGCCGGCCGGGAGACGTGCCGCCCTCAGGGCACCCACCGTGAACTTGGGGCGGTAGACCTTCATCGACCCCGCGACCACCAGTAGGGCCGAGATGGCGAGGAACGGACCGCTGAGCAGGTGCACGGCGGCGGATCGTAGCGGTGTCCCGGGGAGCCGAATGTCCCCCGATCAGTCGGCTCCCGACCCGGCTTCGCTCCTACCGCCGCGCCGACGCGAACCCGATCCGGAGCCCGGCTCCCACTTGAACAGGCGAACGGCGAGGAAGGCGGCGACCACCCCCCAGACCGCCATCGAGGCCAGCTCGGGCCAGTGAAACTGAGCGCCGCTCAGGCTGGGGTCGAAGGCGTCGCGAAAGGACACCGCGAACGGCTTGAGCGGGAAGAAGCTGCCGATGGTCACCAGCCACTGCGGGGCTTCCTCGAGAGGAATGAACACGTCGGAGATGAAGGCGATGGGAAGGAGGCTGGCGTTGGTGATCGCCGGAGCGGCATCCCCGCTCGGCGAGACCGCGGCCACCAGCATGCCCAGGGCGGCGAAACAGGCGACCCCGACCAGAAACGTGAGGAAGGCGGCCGGCAGGGCGCGGGGGACCACGTCGATCTCGAAGAAGAGGACCCCTGTCCCCATCATCAACACGATGGCGATGAAGGCCAGGTAGATGCCGGAGAGGACCCGGCCGGCCAAGTAGGCCGCCGGGGGTATGGGTGTGCCCCGCACCCGCTTGAGGATCCCGTTGTCCCGGGCCAGAGCGGTGCCGATGGCGAGGTTGGTGTAGGTGGCCGACACGGCGGCGAAGACGGCGAGGCTGGGGGTGAAGAACTTGGCGGCCTCGATTCCGAACAGGGCGGTGAAGAGGACGATGAGCATCAGGGGAAAGCCGATGGTGAAGAACGCCGCGATCGGAGTGCGCCAGAAGATCCGGTTCTGATGCCGGAACTGCTGCCAGACCAGTTCTGCGGTTCCGGGGCGTCGCATCCCCACCGTGTCAGTCGGCATCGGTCAACTCCAGATACACATCCTCGAGGGAGGGGCGGCGCATCTCGAGGTGGTCCAGTTCGATCCCGCGCTGCACCGCCCATCCGGTCAGCTCGTATAGGACTTTGGTCGGCGAGTCGGTGTCGACCTGGAAGACGCCGTCCCTGGCCTCGAGCCCGGCGACCGGGATCTCACCCGGCTCCACCCCGGCCGGCGCTCCGAACCTGACACTGACCACGCCCTCCTGGCGGCCGCCCAGGGTGTCCGGAGTCCCCTCGGCCACGATGCGTCCCCGGTCGATGATGGCGATCCGGTCGGCCAGGTGGTGGGCTTCGTCCATGTAGTGCGTGGTGAGAAGGATGGTCTTGCCCAACGAGGTGAGGTTTTCCAGGATCCCCCAAGCCTGGCGTCGCGCCGACGGGTCGAACCCGGTCGTCGGCTCGTCGAGGAAGAGCAGGTCGGGGTCGCCAACCAGCCCCAGCGCCAACTCGAGACGACGCTGCTGGCCGCCGGAGAGGGTCTTGATGCGGGCGTCGGCCTTGGCTTCGAGCCCGACGAGGTCGATCAGCTCCCCGGGGCGGAGGCGTCGGGGGTACATCGACCCGTAGAGCTCGAGCGCCTCGCGGACGGTGATCTCGCGTTCGACGGATCCCTCCTGGAGGACGATTCCGATCCGCTCCCGGTACTCACGTCCTCCTGTCGACGGGTCGAGCCCGAGGACCGAGACTGCCCCCTGGTCGGCGGCGCGATGACCCTCCAGGATCTCGACCGTGGTGGTTTTCCCGGCACCGTTGGGCCCGAGCAGGGCGAACACCTCGCCGGCTTCGATGGTGAGATCGACCCCATCGACGGCGGCGACGTCACCGTAACGCTTGAACAGGCCCCTGACCTCGACCACCGCCATGAGCCGATCTTAGGACAGCCCCGATGCGGTTCGGCTTTGAGCCGTTTCTCTGGCAGGATTCGTGCTCATGGCAGCCGAATCGACATCAATCGGCCCGGTCGTGGTCGGGATCGACGGGTCCGAGGCGAGCCTGGTTGCCTTGCGCCACGGGATCCGGGAAGGCGAATGGCGCGGAGTCGAGGTCCATGTGGTGCACGTCCTCGACGTGACCCCGGCGGTCCTCCATCTGGAAGGTGACCAGACGATCACCACCGGCGAGATGGCACAAGGGGATCGGGCGGAGATCTGGCGAAGTGTCGAGCCCATCGTCGGCGATGCCGGCACCGGGGTGGTCAAGGTGGAGCTCGACGGCCAGCCTGGTAGGGCCATCACCGCCTACGCGGAGGAAGCTGGTGCTTCGGTCCTGGTCGTCGGCCCTCGGGGACGGGGAAGAGTGGAGAAGCTGTTTCTCGGCTCCACTGCGCAGGAGGCGATCGAGAACGCCACCTGCGACGTCCTCGTGGTCAAGTCCCAAGCCTGATCGAAGGGACGAGGCGACCGCCGACTCGACCAAACCGGGCGATCAAAGGCCACTGAGCATCTGGTCGACGGGAGCGAAATCGTCGGTCAAGGGCCGCGATCCGTCGATGAAACGAGCCAGTTCGCCTCCGGTCACACCCAGCTCGACTCCGCCCCGGGAGGAGATCGCCTCCTCGATCCGGTCCACGTCGATCGGCTGGTCCGAACCGGCCAACACGAAGTTGCCCCCCTGGGCGCCGGCCAGATGCCCGGGAGGGGCGAACAGGGCCACGTTCTCGAATACCTCGGACAAGGTCGCCGCCTCCGCCCGGGCAAACCGGAGCTCGGCCCGGTCGATCACATTGACGGCGTAGATCCCGCCCGGGGCGAGGCGCGCCGCGATCTTCTCCACGAACTCGACGGTGGTCAGGTGCCAGGGGACGGTCAGGCCGGTGAAGGCATCGCCGACGACGACATCGACCGAGGCCTCCGGGACCAGCTCGATGGATCTCCTGGCATCGTCGATGACGACCTCGGCCACCTCTTCGCCGAAGCCGAGGTCGCTGCGCCCGATCTCGACCAGGCTGGCGTCGATCTCCAGCACCAGGTGCTCGGTGCCGGGCCGGATCGCGTCGAGGTAGCCGGGAAGGGTGAATCCGCCGCCGCCGATGGAGACCACGTCGAGGGGGCCGAGCGGCAGCTCGGCGTCGATCAGATCGACCATGACCCGGAGGTAGCGGAACTCGAGATGGGTGGGGTCGGCCAGGTCGACATAGCTGTTGTGCCCCCGGTCGAGGACGAGGAGCCGTCCGGTCGGCCTTTCCGGGTCGACCTCCACCACGGCGCAGTGATAGGTGGTCTCGTATTGGCACGGCCCTTCGAACGCCGCCAGCGCCGACACCATGAGGAGGAGGGCGCTGGTCGGTCCGACTACGCCCCACAAACGGCGCCCGACCCAAAGGGCGATGCCGAGCATGGTGAGCCCGACGCCGACCACGATCACGATCGGGCGGGTGGGGAAGGCGGCGATGAGGACGAAGCCGGTGACGAACGTGCCGAAGATCGCCCCGGCCGTGCCGATGGCGGAGTAGGTGCCCACCACCGAGCCCGTCTCCTGGAGCGAGGAGAGCCGGATCTTGACCACGATCGGCGACACCGCCGCCAGCACCGCGGCCGGTGCGAAGAAGCCGAGAAGAGTGATGGTGACGATCGACAGCGGGCCGGTCGAGGCGACCGGCCCAACCAGATCGACGATCAGAGGCGAGGCGACGGCGGTGAGCCCCCCGGCCACCAGCAGCGGACCGAGGAGACGACGCGGGTCCCCGCGATCGGCGGCCCGCCCCCCGGCCCAGGCGCCGACCGAGATCCCGGCCAGGATGACACCGATGATCCCGGTGAAGACCTCGAGACTCACCCCCAGGTAGGGGGCAAGGAGCCGCCCGGCAAGTATCTCGAGGACCAGGATCGCGGCCGAGGTGACGAAGACGAGTGATCGGGCGAGGAGCTGTGGCAAGCTGCGCAGTATGCCGCAAGGATCAGCACTACGGCTGGCCGTGCTCGCCCCCATCTCCTGGCGAACCCCTCCCCGCCGCTACGGCCCCTGGGAGCAGTTCTGCTCACTGCTCACCGAAGGCCTGGTCTCGCTCGGCGTCGACGTGACCCTGTTCGCCACGGCCGACTCGATCACCACCGCCTGCCTGGCCGGGAACACACCGACCGGATACTCCGAGGACTCGAGCCTCGACCCCAAGGTCGAAGAATGCCTGCACATCTCGGCGGTGTTCGAGAGGGCCGGAGATTTCGACCTGATCCACAACAGCTTCGACTTCCTGCCGCTCACCTACAGCCGGCTGGTCGACGTCCCGGTGGTGACCACCATCCACGGGTTCTCCTCCGAGCGGATCCTCCCCGTCTACCAGAAGTACAACGACGGGGCCCACTACGTTGCGATCAGCGACGCCGACCGGCATCCCACCCTCGATTACGCGGCGACCATCCATCACGGCATCGAGATGGACCGTTTCCCGCTCAATCTCGAGCCCGGCGACTACCTGCTGTTCTACGGGAGGATCCACCCGGACAAGGGAACCGCCACCGCGATCGAGGTGGCGAGGGGGGCCGGTCTGCCCCTGGTCCTGGCCGGGATCGTCCAGGACACCGGGTACTTCGACCGGGAGGTCGAGCCCCACGTCGACGGTGAGATGGTCCGCTATCTGGGCCCGGTGACCCGCGAGCAGGGAGCGGAGTTGCTCGGCGGAGCCAGGGCGCTGCTCCATCTGATCGATTTCGAGGAGCCGTTCGGCCTCAGCGTGGTCGAGGCGATGGCCTGCGGCACGCCGGTGATCACGCACCGGCGGGGATCGATGCCCGAGATCGTGATGGAAGGGGTGAACGGGTTCATGGTCGAGTCGGCCGATGCTGCAGTGGAGGCGGTCCTCTCATCCGCCCGGCTCGACCGGGAGCAGGTTCGGGCCACCGTGGAGCAGCGGTTCGACCGGGCCCGGATGGTGGCGGAGTACCTGGCGCTCTACCGGCGCCTCGTCGCCGGCTAGCCGGCCAACCGGCCGAGCAGGTCGTCGACCGGGATGGTGGCGATCCGGGTCGCCTCATCGGAGTACCCGTAGGGCAGGACGAGCAGATCGCCGTGGATCAGGCTCCCACACGAGTAGACCACGTTGGGCACGTACCCGTCGCGTTCGTCTTCCTCGGGCACCAGTATCGGCTCGTCGAGGTGACCCACGACCTGGCGCGGGTCGTCGAGGTCGAGCAGGATGGCTCCCAGCGAGTACTGCCGCATCGGCCCCACCCCGTGGGTGATGACCAGCCATCCCGCCTCGGTCTCGAGGGGTGAGCCGCAATTCCCGATCTGGACCAGCTCCCAAGGGCTCTTCGGGACCTGGAGTCTCTCTGCGTGGTCCCAGAAGCGGACCGTGTCGGAGAACATCACGTAGTTGCTCTCGTTGTCGTATCGCGACAGCGCGGCGAAACGCCCGTCGATCTTGCGCGGGAACAGGGCGATCCCCTTGTTGATCGCCCGAATCCCGCCCAAGGTCCTGATCCGGAACGAGACGAAGTCGGGTGTCTCGATCAGTTGGGGGAGGATCTGGAACCCGTCGAAGGCGGTATAGGTGGCGAAGAAGCGCACCGATCCGTCGTCGTCGGTGAAGTCGACGAAACGCGCGTCTTCCATGCCCTGACTCTCGGTGGGGCCTGCCGGGAAGATGACCCGCTCCGAGAGCTGGGAGTCGGGCTCGAAGTCCAGGGAGTAGTTCGACGAGGCCAGCCAGTGGATGACCCGGATGGTCTCGAACGCGATCGGTCGCTCGGCGAGGCGGCCATGGGAGCGGATCGCCTCCTCCACGTCTTCGATGGTGAACTGCTCGGCGAGCGAGTCGAGGATCGGGCCGGAGATGTCGTTCAACGCACCGAGCTCCATCAGCCTGCTGGTGAAGAAGCCCTTGTCGTAGAACGACAGTGTCCGTGTGCCGGTCTTTGGTTGAGGGCCCGGATCGTCGATCCTCGGCTCCCCGTCGCTGCCGAGGACCCCGGAGCGAAACTCGATGCAGGAGATGTGCCCCTCTCCGATGGCGCGCAGACTCATCACGAAGCGGAGCTCTCCGGGTTCGAGACCGGACTGATCGGGTGCGGGGACGATGGAGGGGTTGTTCAAGGCAGCCGCCTCGATCGAGTACTCGTGGGAGAAGTAGGCCCCGATCAGCATTCGCCGGTCTTCGGAGAGGTCCTCGGGGTGTTCGATGTGATGGGCCACCTGTTCGAAGCTCCGGTGGAACACTGCGGCCATGTCGTCGTGGCGATCGGCGAACGCCCGGTGGGTAGCGGCAAGAGTGTCCGCCACTTCGGCATCGGCAAGACCGAGGACCCGCCCGATGATCATCTCCGCCCTCGACTGACCGTTGGAGAAGACGTGCTCTCCCGGGAGAAAGGGCTTGGTGATGACCCGAGCCGGGTCAGGGAGGAGACATGCGCTCGTCCGTGTGACGGCGAGTGAGCTCGTTTGCTGAATTGTTCGACCTCGTGCCAGGATCCCCACCCTTGTCGCCCGAACCCGATGAGCCTATCCCGATGCCCGGTCTTATCCAGGGATTCCAGGCCCCGGCCGCGTCATCCCACCACGGGTTCCTGCGAGATCCGGGCCGCCTGTTGCAGCGCGCTCAGGGCGGAGAGGGTCGACTCGGCTCCCTGGTTCAGGTTTGGCCCGCTCGGAGTCAGCCCGTCGCAGCATCCCCCGGTGTGGAAGTCGTAGAGGACCACGCTGCGATCGTTGGCCTCGACCAGCCATCGGGCCGCTCGCAACACGCCATCTCTCCACTTGGCCTCGCCGGTGAGCTGCCAGGCGCGGCTGCAAGCGTCGGCCATGGCGGCTGTTTCCACCGGCTGCTGGTCGTATCCGGGCCGTGGCTCACCCGGAGCCCACCCTCCGGCCGGGGTGAAGCTGAAGTGCCCTTCCCGGGTCTCCTGCGTGACCAGCCAGTCGAGGAGAAGGAGGCCGGATTGCACCAGGGCGTCGTCCCCGAGCACGGCCCCGGCTGCGAGCAGCGCCTCGGGCAACCGGGCGTTGTCATAGGCGAGCCGAGGCTCGGGCCATGGCCAGTCCGGATCGACGGAGACCCCGATCTTCTCCACCCAGCGGGTCAGGGCTTCCCTCGCTTCGGAATGATCGGGGTCCCCGGTGAGGACCTCGGCCGCGCCGAGCACGGCAAAGGCGTTCGACCGGGGAGACTCCGAGGCGAAGCCGAGCTGACGATCGAACAGGGCGATGGCGGTGCGCTGCATCCAGGTCTCGTGACCGATCCGAGCGGCCGTTCCCAGCGCCCAGATCGCCCGTCCTTGCGAGTCGTCGGAGCCGACCTCGTCGGTCCAGGATCCGTCCGCACCGCGCCGATTGTGGAACCCGCCTTCAGGCAGGGCCGCGTCGTCGACGAACCGGAGATAGACCCTTCCCAGCCCGACCAGTTCGAGCGACGGGTGAGGCTCGCGGCTGACCACGATCAGGGCCCGGGCATTGTCGTCGGTGCAGTAGCCGTGCTCGGGCCGGGGGATGGTGTAGCGGGCATGTTCCCAGATGCCGATGTGATCGGTCATCCGCTCCAAATGGTGAAAACGCGGGGCGGGGAGCGAGTGAAAGTAAACCGGAGAGTCGGGATCGACCGGTGAGAACGACTGGATCATCATGCTCCCGGTGCCCCTCCTCACCCGACCCGGGCCAGATCGTCGGGTGTGCTCCGGATCGGCAACGCCGCCACCGACCTCTCGGGTTCGAGCAGGGCGGATGCGATCGACTCGTACTGCTCGGCGACCACCGGCCAGTGCAGTGTCGCCCCGATCGCGGCGGCAACCTGCGCCATGCCGGCCGCCACTCCCGGCTCGGTGAGCAGTGTCCGCAGCGAAGCAGCGATCGCCTCGGGATCGGAGTGGGGCACCAGGGCCCCGGCACCGGTTCCGAGCATCTCGACGGCGTGGGGAAAATCGGTGGCGACCACGGGCTTTCCGGCGGCGATGGCCTCGACCAGGACGCCCGATGTGACCTGTTCCGTCGACTGATATGGGAGGAGGGCGATGTCAGCGTGCCGGATGATGGAGACGAGCGACTCGGTGTCGAGGTAGCGCCCGTCGAACTCGACGACGTCATCGAGGTCGAGATCGTGGGCCATTGCCCTCAACCCGTCGAGATAGACGTCGCCCTGGGCGGCCTGCACCTTGGGGTGGGTCCTGCCCAGGATCCGGTACCTGGGCCGGGGGTCTATGTCCTTCAGGGCGGCGAACGCCTCGATGGCGGTCTCCAGCCCCTTGCCCGGGCCGATCAGGCCCCAGGTCAGGACGACGGGGCGGGCGGAGCGAGTGAATGCAGGTCCGGCCAGGCTCATGCTCGCCCCGTGAGGCACCATCTGCACCTTGTGGGGGTCGACCTCGTACCTGTCGGTGAGCCGCCTCATCGCGGTGTAGCTCATCACCACGGTTCGCCCGGAGAGAGCCACGATCCTTTCCAGGATCTCCTTCTGGCGCGGGGTCGGGTTGCTGAGCACGGTGTGGAGAGTGACGATGGTCGGTATTTGTAGACCGGCCATCAAGGCGAGGACCTCTTCACCGTCGGGGCCGCCGAAGATCCCGTACTCGTGTTGCAGGACGGCGACCTGGTAGCGACCGAGAACCTGCACTGCCCTATGCAGCGAGGCGGCGTCTCCGTTGAGATGCTGGTATTCCACCTCCGGGCGAGGAGGCGTGAGCGGGTCCTCGACCAGGCTCACCACTCCCAGACCCCGCTCCGAGCCGCGGTTCGACGCCATGGCCCCGCGCAGAGCGGCGGTGAAGGTGGCCAATCCGCAGGCGGTGGGGGGATAGGTGCTGGCGAATCCGATCGATGGGCGGTCGGGTGTGGGTTGTGTCATATACAGATCTCTCCGAGGGTCAACGACAGGCGAGTGCTTCGGCTGTCGTCGAACCGTGCAAATCGCCGGTTCCTGAGAACTGCTTACCCGTGAACTCTATGGGGAAAACGAAAAGCTGGCGCCGAGGCCGCTCCAGAAAACCCAGGGTACCACCAGGCCCCGGGGAGCACTGCGCCGGGCACGGTCAAGCGGTCCCGACCTCGGCATCTGGGTTCTCGAACTCGATCTCGAGATCGCCCTCGACCAGGTCGATGCGGATCGTCGCCCCGTCGGCGACATCGCCGCCGATCAACGCCCTCCCGATCCGCGTCTCCAACTCGTGGGAGATGAAGCGTCGGAGTGGTCGAGCCCCGTACACCGGATCGAACCCCTGCTCGGCGATGAACTCGAGCGCTTTCTCGCTCACCTCGATCGTCATGTTGCGATCGGCCAACCGTCTCCTCACGTCGTCGAGCATCAGGTCGACCACCTTCTCGATCTCGATCAGGGTCAGTGGCTTGAACAACACGACGTCGTCGACCCGGTTGAGAAACTCGGGACGGAAGTGACGTCGCAGTTCCCCGGTCACCATCTCCCTGGCCTCCGGCTTGATCTCGCCGTCGGGGGTGATCCCCTCCAACAGGTACTGGGAGCCGATGTTGGAGGTCATGATCACCACCGTGTTGCGAAAGTCGACAGTCCGACCCTGGGCGTCGGTGAGCCTGCCGTCATCGAGGACTTGGAGCAGGGTGTTGAACACATCTGCGTGCGCTTTTTCGATCTCGTCGAAGAGGACCACCGAATAGGGCTTGCGTCGCACGGCTTCGGTCAGCTGACCGCCCTCTTCGTAGCCCACGTAGCCGGGTGGGGCACCGACCAGCCGGCTCACCGTGTGTCGTTCCTGGTACTCGCTCATGTCGATGCGGACCATGTTCTCCTCGGTGTCGAACAGCGCCTCGGCCAGGGCCTTGGCCAATTCGGTCTTGCCCACCCCGGTGGGACCGAGGAAGACGAACGAGCCGATCGGGCGCCGGGGGTCTTTGATCCCGGACCGAGCGCGGATGATGGCGTCGGCGACCAGCTGTACCGCCTCGTCCTGCCCGACCACCCGCTGATGGAGGATGGTGTCGAGACGGAGCAGTTTCTCCCGTTCACCCTCCTGCAGCCGGGTGACCGGGATGCCGGTCCAGCGGGAGACGATGTCGGCGATCTCCTCCTCGGTCACCACCTCACGGAGCAGCCGATGCCCGGCCTGCTCCGCCCCCAGCCTGTCCTCCAGCTCTTTGAGGCTGGCCTCGAGCTGGGGTAGCTCGCCATGGCGAAGCCGGGCGGCCCGGTCCAGGTCGTAATTGCGCTCCGCCTCTTCGGTCTCCCGGTTCTTCCGCTCGATCTCGGCCCTCACTTCCTGAACCTCTCGCAAGATCTGTCGCTCCGAGTCCCACTGTGATCGGGTGGCCGCAGCCTCGGTCTTGAGGTCGGCCAGCTCCTTTCGCAACTCTTCGAGCCGTTTCTTGCTGGCGGTGTCCTTCTCCTTGGCCAGCGCCGCCTCTTCTATCTCGAGCCTGGTGACCCGGCGGGTGAGCTCGTCGAGCTCGGCGGGCATCGAATCGATCTCGGTGCGCAGCATGGCGCAGGCCTCGTCGACCAGGTCGATCGCCTTGTCGGGGAGGAAGCGGTCGGTGATATAACGGTGGCTGAGCACGGCCGCCGCAACCAGGGCCGCATCCTGGATCTTGACCCCGTGGAACACCTCGAAACGCTCGCGGAGCCCGCGCAAGATCGAGATGGCGTCTTCGACCGTGGGCTCGTCGACGACGACGGTCTGGAAGCGGCGCTCCAAGGCAGCGTCCTTCTCGATGTGCTTTCGGTACTCGGAGAGCGTCGTGGCCCCGATCATGTGCAGCTCGCCCCGGGCCAGCATCGGCTTCAGCATGTTCCCGGCGTCCATCGCCCCTTCGGCCGCTCCCGCCCCGACCACGGTGTGCAGCTCGTCGACGAAGAGGAGGATCCGTCCCTCGGCCGCCTTGACCTCGCCGAGCACCGCCTTGAGCCGCTCCTCGAACTCGCCGCGGTACTTGGCTCCGGCGATCAGCGCTCCCATGTCGAGGGCGAAGACGGTCTTGTCGCGGAGACCCTCGGGGACATCGCCTCGCATGATCCGCTGGGCAAGGCCCTCGACGATGGCGGTCTTCCCCACCCCCGGGTCGCCGATGAGAACCGGGTTGTTCTTGGTCTTGCGGGACAGGATCTGGACGACGCGCCGAATCTCGCCGTCCCTGCCGATCACCGGGTCGAGCTTCCCCGTCCTGGCGTCGACCACCAGGTCACGCCCGTACTTCTCCAGCGCCTCGTAAGCCGACTCCGGGGTCGCCGAGGTGACCCGCTGATTGCCCCGTATGTCGGTCAACGCCTCGAGGAATCGATCGCGGCTGATCCCCTGCTCGGTCAGGGCGCGCTTCGCCGGCACGTCGTCTGGCTCTCCGAGGAAGGCGATGATCAGGTGCTCCACCGACACGTACTCGTCTTTGAGCCGGGTCGCCTCCCGCTCGGCGGTGTCGAGGATCCGGGCGAGACGCTGGGTGATCCGGATCTCGCCCGGGGATTGACCGGGGCCGGTGACCCGGGCCCGAGTTCCCAGGTCTGCCTCCATTGCGGAGACGAGCCGGACCGGGTCGCCTCCCGCCTGGGAGATGAGACGGGGGACGAGACCTTCGGGCTGGGTGAGCAGGGCGAGCAGCAGATGCTCGCCGTCCACCTCGGTGTGCCCGAGGCGGGTGGCCAGCGACTGTGCTTCGCTCAGCGCCTGCTGCGATTTCTCGGTGAGTCGGTTCAGATCCATACCGGCGCGATTTTACGTCGGTGCTCGAACTGCAACTCGAGGTAAACCGGATGGGCCGAGTGTGCGTGTTAGGAAGGTGAGCACGATCCACCAGCCGAGGAGTCGCGTGCCACCCGAAGACCAGGGGCTGTCCCCCGTCGAGCCGTTCGAGGTGTTCTATAGACGCGAGTACCCGCGAATGGTGGCGATCGCCCGCGCCCTGCTCCGCAACGGGGGGGCCGCCGAGGACCTGGCCCAGGAGTCGCTGGTGACGGCGCATCGGCACTGGGACCGAGTCGGCGGCTACGACGACCCCGGAGCCTGGGTGCGCCGGGTCCTGGTCAACCGGGCCACCTCTCTGCAACGAAGGCTGGGGGCGGAGTGGCGGGCGGTGAACCGGCTCGCCGGGCGGGCCGACGAGAGGATCGTCCCCGATCTGACTCCGCAGACCATCGAGGTGTGGGACGAGGTGCGCAGACTGCCGCGACGACAGGCCCAGGCCATCGCGCTCCACTACGTCGACCAGCTCTCGGTCGAGGAGATCGGCCAGGTCATGGGATGCAGCTCCGGGGCGGTGAAGTCCCATCTCCACCGGGGTCGGGCCCGTTTGGGCCGGCGTCTCCTGACGTGGGACGAGGAGGCGATATGAGGCATTTGAGCGAGCTGGAGCAGAGACTGGAGCAGGCGGCGAAGGAAGTGCGTCAAGTGGCGAGGCGGTCGACTCCTCCCCCGCTCGGCAATCGAGCCGCAAGGCGGCGGATCCAGCCGGGCTGGCTGGTGTTCGCCGCCGCCTTCGCCGTGGTCGTCCTGGCGATGGGAGCGATCCCGCTGCTCACCGGCTCCGGGCTCCCGGAGCCACCGGTAGGCGGCTCCTCACCGTCCACCACCGAGGTCTTGGTGACTCCAGCCACCACGGTGGCGGCGCCGACGACCGTCGCGGCTGAATGCTCGGCTGCGGGATTGCCCATGCCGGCCGAACAGGAGGGTCTTCCCGCCCCGGTGGCCGAGACACGGCTGGCGATCGCGACGGCTGCCATCAACTGTGACTACCCGGCGTTGGAGGCGCTGGGCGGGAGCGATTTGAACACCAGCTTCGGGGGCGGTGGGTTTCAGAACATCCCGCTCTGGGAGGGACAAGGCGAAGGTCAGCTCGGCACCTTGATCGAGCTGTTCGACACCCCGTATGCCACCCAGGACTTCGAGGATCTCCCCCGCTACTACGTGTGGCCTTCGGCCTTCGTCTACGACACCTGGGAGAAGATCCCCCCGGCCGACCTGGAAGCCCTCCGCACCATCTACACCGACGAGGAGCTCGACCAGATCGCCGCCTTCGGCTCCTACGCCGGCTGGCGCATCGGCATCACCGAGGACGGGGACTGGCGCTTCTTCGTCGCCGGGGACTGAAACCGCCTTCCTAATGCAGGGCGTCACGCATATGTGACGCACTGCATTCGGTTCCGGCCCCCGGTGCCGGGGCCCCGTCGATAGAGTCGCCCCGACAAGGAGGTTTCATGAACTGGGGTCGGCTCTTCTTCGGTGTGGTGATCGTGGCGGTGGGGACCGTGCTGCTCCTGGACAACGCAGACGTGCTCGACGCCGGCGACACCTTCAGCATGTGGTGGCCGGCCGTCGTCCTCCTCGCCGGGATCCTCACCTTCGCCGCCAACCCGAGTCACTGGCCGGTGGCCCTGATAATCAGCGCCGTCGGGCTGGCGTTCCTCCTCTCCCGCCTCGACGTCGTCGACCTCGGCAACGTCATCATCCCGGCCGCGATCATCCTGGTCGGGCTGTTGGTGATCTTCGGACGGGGTCTTGGGATGAGGACCGAGGCCGGCGACCGGATCAACAGCTTCAACGTCTTCTCCGGCAGCGAGATCGCCTCCCACTCGAACCAGTTCCAGGGCGGGAGCATCTCGGCGGTATTCGGCGGCGCCGAGGTCGACCTGCGCGATGCCACGCCGGCGCCCGGTGCGGTGCTCGACGTGTTCACGGCATTCGGAGGAGTGGAGGTGACGGTGCCTCGGGGCTGGCACGTGGCCACCCGGGGCCTGCCCCTGTTCGGGGGAATCGAGAACGCCACCGCCAAGGAGCAGGTGGCCGTCGATGCCCCGACGCTGGCCATCAACGCCACCGTGCTGTTCGGCGGGCTCGAGATCAAGCACTAGGCACGATCACCCCGGGGTCGGGGCGATTTCGCATCCCTTCGGCGGTGCGACCCAACTCGGTTTGGAGAAAGGCGGAGAGCCGTGCCCCCGCCCCGACCGAGTCCAGCGCCTTCATCATGCAGCGCATCCATTCACCGGCCTCGCAGGAGCCGATGTCGAAGGGCATGTGCCGCATGCGAAGCCGGGGATGTCCCCTCCGCTCCATATAGAGGGGAGGGCCTCCCAGCCAGCCGCTCAGGAACTCGTACAGCTTCTGGCGGGAGGTGGAGGTGTTGGTGGGGAGCATCGCTCGAAGGACAGGAGACTCCGCCTCGATCA
>DASUSU010000327.1:0-8564 GCA_036374915.1 Acidimicrobiia bacterium
GTGTCTTCATGTCAGAGAACCACCGATGACAGGAGAAACCATGGTCACCAATACCCGGATCCCGAAGGCCGAGATCACAGGCCTCTACGGCGCGATGGTCAAGAGGTTCAGCAAGAAGCTGCTCGGCGAGGTGCCCGAGCCGGCGGGGATCTACTGGCACAACCGGCAGGTGCTCGAGTTCTACTTCGGCCTTGGTCAGAAGTCCAAGAAGTGGCACGAGTGCGACGAGAACCTGAAGTCGTTCGCTCACATGGCAGTCGCTTCATTGCTCGGTTGCACCTGGTGCCTCGACTTCGGCTACTTCATGGCGCACAATGAGGGGCTCGACGAGGCCAAGGCACGCGAGGTGCCCCGATGGCGGGAGTCCGAGGTCTTCACCGAGTTGGAGCGTGATGTCATGGAGTACGCCGAGGCGATGAGCCAGACCCCGCCCACGGTCACCGACGAGCTGTCGGCGCGGCTGCTGGAGGCGCTCGGGGCGCCCGCACTGGTGGAGCTGTCGGCGTTCGTCGCGCTGGCAAACGTGTACACGCGTACCAATATCGCGTTCGGCATCGAAGCCCAGGGGTTCGCGGCGGCCTGCGGACTGAAGCCCCTGGCGGAGCCATCGCCGAACCCAGCCTTGGCTTCGTGACCGACCCGTTCGTCACCCACCGCAGCCTCCTCTTCACGGTCGCCTACGAGATGCTCGGCTCCGCAGCCGACGCCGAGGACGTCGTCCAGGAGACCTGGCTGCGGTGGGTGGATGTCGACCAGGACCAGGTGCGCGACCCTCGCGCCTATCTGGTGCGGGTGGTCACCCGTCAGGCGCTCAATCGGATCCGCACGATGGCTCGCCGGCGCGAGGACTACGTGGGCGAGTGGCTTCCCGAGCCACTGCTGACCAGCCCCGACGTCGCCGACGACGTGGTGCTCGCCGAGAGTCTCTCGATGGCGATGCTCACCGTCCTGGAGACCCTCGGTCCCACCGAGCGCGCGGTCTTCGTATTGCGCGAGGTGTTCGAGACGCCGTACGAGGAGATCGCAGAGGCGTTAGGCAAGACGGCGGCGGCGGTCCGGCAGATCACCCACCGGGCCCGCAGCCACGTCGCGGCGCGGCGGCCGCGGGTGCAGGTGAGCCCGGCCGAGCAGCAGGCTGTGGTCGAACGGCTCCTGTCCGTGCTCGACTCGGGCGACATCCAGGCCTTGCTCGACATACTCGCACCCGACGTGGTTCTGGTCGCCGACGGCGGTGGCGAGGTCGCCGCGGCCCGGCAGCCGGTCGAGGGTGCCGATCGGGTAGCCAACTTCCTATCCGGATTCGCCCGTGTCGCCCCCGACGCCGATCTCAGAATCGTGTGGCTCAATGGTGCCGCCGCGGTACGGGTCGACCTGGACGGCGAGCTCAACACCGCCGTCAGCCTGGTCGTCGAGGACGGGCGGATAACCCGGATCTATGCGGTCCGCAATCCGAAGAAGCTGACCCGGCTCGAAGAAGAGCTCCCGCTCAGCCGGAGCCGCTGACCGAATACCGCATCGATCTCGGAAGCACGAATGCGGTCCGGTGCCTCGACGAGATACCGGCCTGTGATCGACCAGAGATGGTTGAAGATGTGCGCAATCTTGACCGTGTCCATTAGCGTCCAATATGCTGGACCAATGTCCAACAATGCGGGACACCATTCCGGAGGGCAGGACGGTCCCCTCTCCAACCTGCGGGTGCTCGAGCTCGGGACCCTGATCGCCGGGCCATTCGCCGGACGACTGTTCGCCGACTTCGGCGCCGAGGTCATCAAGATCGAGCACCCGGACCGCGGCGACCCCCTGCGCAGTTGGGGGATGTCCTGGAACGAAACCGACTCTCTCTGGCACCTGGTTCAATCGCGGGGAAAGCTGTCGGTTGCCGCCGATCTCCACGACCCGGCCGACCAGGCTTTCGTCCGACAGCTGGCCACAGAGAGCGACATCCTCATCGAGAACTTCCGTCCCGGGCGGCTGGAGAAGTGGAACCTCGACCCGTTGGACCTGATCGATGCCAATCCCGGGCTCATCGTGGTGCGCATCTCCGGTTTCGGCCAGACCGGCCCACTTCGCGACCAACCGGCGTTCGGCACGATTGCAGAAGCGGCCAGCGGTCTGCGCTTCATCACGGGAGAGCCTGATCGGCCACCGGCCAGGGTGGGTCTCAGCCTCGGCGATTCCATTGCCTCGCTGCATGCGGTGATCGGCGCCATGGTGGCACTCCACGAACGCGAGACCTCCGGACGCGGCCAGATCGTGGATGTGGCGCTGACCGAGTCGATATTCGCCATGCTGGAAGGGATCTTGCCCGAGTACGCCTATCACGGAGCGGTCCGGGAGAGGACCGGCAACATCGCTCACAATTCCGCCCCGACCAACGCGTACCCGACAGCTGACGGGTCACTGGTGTGCATCGCTGCGAACACCACCGGCTTGTTCCGGACCCTGTGCCTGATCCTGGGACGGGACGACTACGCCGAGGATCCCTCGCTGGCGACCAACGAAGGACGGGTGGCACGACACGAGGAGCTCGACGAGGCGATTGCCTCTTGGACGGTGACCCGGACCGCCGACGAGATCGTCACCGTCCTACGCGAACAGCGGGTACCGGTCAGCCGGATCAACAGCATCGCGGACGTGGTCGCCGACCCCCAGTTCCGGGCTCGTGGCGCCATCGTCGAAGTCGAGGACGACCGACTGGAGCGACCGCTCCTGATGCCCGGGGTGGTGCCGCGTCTGTCACGCACACCGGGCGCCGCGACCTGGCTGGCACAGGAGCTCGGGGCTGCCACGGAGGACGTGAGGAGCCGTCTGCAAAGCGTGGTCGAACCTCAGCGCCAGGTCGGTAGGCGTGGGGTTGGTTGAGACATTTCGAGGTCCGGTGGAGTCGGACCGGCTCGGCGTCACACTGATCCACGAGCACATATTCGTGCGCAATCCGGAGCTGGAGCTGAATCTTCCCGACGGTGAGTGGGATCCCTCTCATGCTGTCGAGACCGCGGTCCGGGGCCTCAAAGACGTGCACCAGCTGGGGATTCGAACGGTGGTCGACCTCACCGTGCCCGGGCTCGGTCGGGACGTGCGGCTCGTCGCCGGCGTCGCCGAGCGGGTCCCCGTCAACATCATCGCCGCGACGGGTTGGTACACACCAGACGTGCTGCCCGCCTATTTCCAGTTCCACGGGCCGGGGCGGTTGATCGACGGCGTCGACCCGCTCGTCGACCTGTTCCTCGATGACATCCGAGAGGGCATAGCGGGCGGGAGCGTGCGGGCCGGCATGATCAAGGTGATGACCGGCGCGGAGGGCCTCACTCCTGACGTCACACGCGTCCTGTCGGCCGCCGCCATCGCCCATCAGGAAACCGGGGTGGCCATCACCACTCACTCCGATCCGGCGCTACGCAACGGATTGGCGCAGCAGGCGTTCCTCCGCGAGCGGGGAGTCGCCGCCGAGCGCATCATCATCGGTCACTCCGGCGACAGCGAGGACATCGCCTACCTGCGCGAGCTCATGGACAACGGATCCACGATCGGCATGGACCGTTTCGGGATGGAGCAGGTTCTTCCCGACGAGCGGAGAGTCCGGACCGTCGTGGCACTTCTCGAGCTGGGCTACGCCGATCGTATGGTCCTGTCCCACGACGCCGCCTTTTACAGCCACGTCACCCCGCCATCATGGCGTGCCAAGTCGGCGCCGAGATGGCGGATGGACACGATCTCTCGCAGGATCATCCCCATGCTTCGTGATTTGGGTGTGTCCCCCGCCGAACTGGAGGAGATGCTCGTGAACAACCCGCGACGACTACTCGGGGGCACCTCATGAAGGCGGCGTTGCTCCTCGAGCCGGGAAGACTGGAAATCGACGACGTCGCCGATCCCGAGCCCGGACCGGGTGAGGTGGCGATCGCGGTGGGCGGCGTCGGTCTGTGCGGCTCCGACGCGAGCGTTTTCAGCGGCAAGTGGAAGGCACCGACCTACCCCTGGATCATGGGGCACGAGGCGTTCGGCGTCATCGAGGCACTGGGACCGGGAGTGTCGCCCGATCGTCTCGGTCAGACCGTGGTCATCGAACCCAACATCCCTTGTTTCACATGCCCTCGATGCGAACGGGGCTGGACCTCGGCATGCAGCAATCGGATCTCGGTTGGAATGAACCGCCCCGGCGCCCTGGCAGAGCGAGTGGTCGTCCCCGACCGGTTCGCATGGTCGATGCCGGGAGTGCCCGCCAGGGATCTCGTGTGTGTCGAGCCCACGACCGTGGCCCTGGCGGCGCTTCGCCGCTTGGGAGGGCCGCTCCCCGACTCCGCTCTCGTCGTCGGTGTCGGCGCCCAGGGCCTGGTGATGTCCCTTGCCCTGATCGAGCGAGGGGTCGAGGTGCATGCCCACGACGTCAATCCGGATCGGGTTGCCTTTGCAGTCGAGTTGGGCGCGGTGGCTGCAGCCGCCGACGACGCTCGGCGGTTCCGTCTCGTCGTTGACACGGTGGGGTCGCCGTCGTCGATGGCAGTCGCCCTCGACCGCGTCGAAGACGGCACGCTGCTGTGCCTCGGGCTGGACAGCCGCCCGCTCGGGCTCAGTGCGCAAACCCTGGTCCGCGGCCAGCTCACCCTGCGAGGCTCGTTGACCTACGACCATCCGGGCGATTTCGAGGAAGTCACCAACCTGGTCGCAGGGGGACGGTTCTCTCCGGGTCGGATCGTCACCGACGAGTACCGGCTGGCCGACGCCCAGCTCGCGTTCGAGAGGTGCGGATCGGCGCCCGGCAAGACCTGGATCCGGATCACCGGCTAGCCCCGACCCCATTTGCACGGCCCGACTCTGTCCCGTATGCTTGTCTGCTGTCCAACTATGTGGAACATCCGGCAGCATTGTCGGCATGTCCCCAGGTGACGAGAGGAGGAAAAATGACCAAGCGACCCCGGATCATCGCCCTGTTGCTGGCAGTCGTTCTCGTGCTGGCCGCGTGTGGTGGCGAGGCAGACGAAACGACCACCACGGCGGAGGAGACGACAGACACCACGGAGGCAGAGTCCCCGACCACGACCGCGGCTGAGGAAACGACCACGACCGCGGCGGCACCCGAAGAGGTGGAGCTGGTGCTCGCTCACAGCTACCAGGAGGGCCAGCCCCAGGTGGAGTGCGGCGCCAACGTCATCAAGGAAGTGGCTGAGGCGGCCGGTGTCGGGCTCACCATCGAGATCTTCGGCGCCAGCGCCCTCGGCGGTGATGCCGATCGAATCGAATCGGTCATCTCCGGGGACATCAGCATCGACATTCAGGGCGCCTCGGCACTCGCTTCCGTCTACGAGCCGATGGCGGTGGCCGACGGTGCGTTCGTGTTCGACGACAGCGACCACGTGTACAACTTCTTCACCAGCGATGCGTCCACTCCGCTGAAGGACGGGTTCTTCGAGGCCACCGGGGTTCGGATCCTGGGTGCCTGGAACACCGGGGCCCGGCAGTTCACCGCGAACGTTCCGATTCGTGAGCCCGAAGACCTCCAGGGACTCCGGATGAGGTTCCCACCGTCACCGTCGTTCCTGCTGAATGCCGAAGCGATGGGGGCTGAGGCCGTCGAGGTGGCGTTCGAGGAGCTGTACCTGGCTCTCCAGCAGGGCACAGTCGACGGCCAGGAGAACCCGATCGTCAACATCGATGCAATCAATCTCGATGAGGTCCAGGACTACATCAGCCTGTCGGCTCATCAGCTGAGCACCAACCTGGTGGTGGTCAACGGGGCAACTTGGGACTCGTTGACCGCAGAGCAGCAGCAGGCAGTCGCCGACGGGGTCGAAGAGGCGATGGTCCAAGAGCCGCAGTGCGCCGCCGATGCCGAGGAGGAGATCCTCGCCGGATGGCGTGACAGCGGCGCTCTGGAGATCGTCGAGGACGTCAACCGTGAGGCGTTCCGCGAGAAGGTCGAGCCCTTCCTCCGCGACGCCTATACCGACGAGCAGATCGAGGTCCTAGAGGCGATCCGGTCCGCGGCCGAGGGATAGACGCCAACCGGCAGACGGTGCCCGGGCAAACCCCGGGCACCGTCTCGCCATCCACAGGTCTAGGTTGCATTCGATTTGAGCCGCGTCTGCCCCATGGAAGGAGGATGAGCGTCCGATGGCCCGCCAGGATGGCCCGCCCGCCGACGATTCCCACACCGCCGACCGTGACCAAGCGGACGACATCGAGGCACTGGAGGAAGAGCTCCACGCCTTGAAGACCGAGGGTCCGCCGGCGGAGCCGCCGATCCTGCCGGCGAGCGAGCCGACACGCACCGTGTTTCGGGTTCTCAGCGTGCTCGAACAGGTCCTCGGTTCGTTGCTTCTGGTGCTGGTCCTCGTCCTCGTCCTGGCTCAGGTCGCCATTCGCTATCTCCCCGGGTCAGCTGCGTGGACCGGTGAGCTGGCCCGTCTGTCGATGGTCTGGGCCACCTTCCTCATGGCCGGCTACCTGGTGGCATACCCTCCTCACCACATCGCCATTCAGGTCGTCGACTTCGTTGCGAAGGGGCGATGGCTGGCCGGGGTCAAGCTGTTCGTCAACGTGGTGATCCTGACCACGTGCCTCGCCCTCATCCACGGCAGCTACACCCTGGTCACCACCGCGGTCGACCAGGTGACGCCGGCGGGAAACCTGTCGATGCGATTCGTCAACTCCATCCCGCTGGTCGGTGTCGTGCTAGTCGCGGCACGAGCCGTTCTCGGGATCGTGATCAGGGATATCCCGGCTCTTCGCGGCGGCGGTGACCAGGGATGAGCCTGGCCCTGCTGATCATCGCGATCATCCTCCTCTTTCTGCTTCGAGTGCCGATGGCGTTCGCCATCCTCGGTCCCTCGGTCGTCTACTTCCTGGCCGAGGGCTACACGACTCATCTCGCCATCCGGCTGGTGATGCAGGGCATCGACAGCTGGCCCCTGCTCGCCGTGCCCCTCTTCATCCTGGTCGGCATCGTGGCGACCCGGACCGAGATCGCCGACCGCCTCTACGACGCCGCCGTGCTCTTCCTCGGGCCGCTGCGCGCCGGTCTTGCCTATGTGAACATCGCGGTCAGTCTCGGATTTTCCTGGATGAGCGGCGCGTCGCTCGCCGATGCGGCGGGGCTCGGGGCGATCGAGGTAAACCATATGCGTAAGAAGGGCTACCCGGCCGAGTTCTCGGTCGGGCTCAGCGCCAGCTCTGCGCTGATCAGCCCGATCATGCCGCCGAGCATCCCGGCGGTGGTCTTTGCCTCGGTTGCCGCAGTGTCCACAGGGGCACTGTTCGCAGCCGCGGTGATCCCGGCGTTCCTCATGACCTTCGCACTCGTGGTCCTGGTCTGGATCTGGGCGCGGCGCCGCCCCGACCTCGTCGGCGAGCCGTACAACCGGAGCGCAGTGCGTCGGGCGGCCATCCGCGCCCTCCCCCCGATGGGTGCGCCCGTGATCATCCTGGGCGGCATCCTCGGCGGCTATTTCACCCCCACCGAGGCCGCCGGCGTCGGTGCTCTCTACATGATCCTGCTGGCGCTGTCGTACCGGACGCTGAAGCCCCGGGACGTCGCGCTGATCTTCCGCGACACCGCGGTGATCACCGCTCAGATCATGCTCATCATCGGGGCATCTGCTCTGCTCAGCTGGATCCTGGCCCGCGAGCAGGTCCCGCAAAAGGTGGCGGAGACCCTGGTCGGGCTCACCGAGAACCCGGTCGTCTTCCTGCTCATCGTCAACGTCCTGCTCATCTTTCTCGGGATGCTGCTCGAGCCCACGTCCGCCCTCATCATCGTCACCCCGATCCTGCTCCCGGTTGCCGTCTCCTTCGGCATCGACCCACTGCAACTGGGATCGATCATTATCTTCAACCTGATGATCGGACTCATGACACCGCCGATGGGAGGAGTCGTCTTCGTGCTCAGCTCGGTGACGGAGATCCCGCTCGAACGGGTGTTCAAGGGAGCAGCCATCTACCTGCCCGCCATGATCGTCGTCCTGCTGCTCATCACCTATGTGCCCGCCCTGACACTGTGGCTGCCGCGGCTGATCGGGCTGTGAGCGGGGCTCACTGACATGTCGGTCCTGGAGAAGGCAAGCGAGCTCATCGACTGCCTGGGCCGAGCCGGCGAGCCGGTCACGCTCGGCTACGTCCGTTCTGCCCTGGACATGCCCAAGTCGTCGACCCATCGGCTCCTCAACGAGTTGGCCGCGCTCGGGATCGTGCGTCGCACCGAAGACGGCCGCTACTCCCTCGGCCCGCGTCTTCTCTATTGGGGCGAAGCCGCGGCGGACACCTTCGACCTTCGCGTGGTGGCGGACCAGCCGATGCGCCGGCTGCGCGACGAATCGGATGAGAGCGTTCACCTCTATGTCCGCGAACACGACACCCGGATCTGCATAGCGGCCGTCGAAGGCCGCCAGGTGCTCCGGCCCTTCATCCAGCTGGGCCGGCCTCTTCCACTGAGGGTGGGCGCCGCAGGCAAGCTGCTGCTCGCTTTCGCCGACCGCCAGGTCCAGGAGCTCGAGCTCGGCCGTGCCCGCGCCGAGGCCCATGGAGGGTCCAAGGTCTCCGGCGCCGCCCTGGAGGCGCAGATCGAG
>DASUSU010000328.1:0-4674 GCA_036374915.1 Acidimicrobiia bacterium
TGAAGGGAATCGCCCATCCGGTCAGGATCTTCCAGGCGCTACCGGAAAGAGCCGCCGGCGACTGAGACGCATAATCAGTCGTCCCAGCGGACGACAACCCGCGCCGCGCCCGGCACCGGCAACGATGCCGCCTCGGTCTCGACCGCGTCACGCTGGGCCCGCGACAGACGCCGCCAAGCCTCGATCGTCACCGTCTCGTGGGATCGACGCCAGGTTCCCACGATCTCCGCCTCGACCAGCACCGCTCCCGGCCAGACCCGCGAAGTCCATAGCGCTCTGCGCCGATCGGGATCGGGGACCAGGAGCCTGCGATCGTCACCCTGGAGCAAGTAGTAGACGTCGCCGCTGGGCAGGAGCCGGGCGGGCGCCGGCGGGCCCGGCTCGATGCGGAACGCCGGTTCGTCACTGGTCAGGATCCATGCCTCCCCGATAGGTGTCCGCACCTGCGTCAGTGACTTGTGAAGCAGGTCGAACGTGTCGACTGCATGCCGGGGACGGACCCCCGCCCAGTGGGCAAAGGCTGCTGGGGTGGAGGGGCCGAACACGTTCAGATGCCGGCGGGCCAACTCGAGACGGGCGTCGTGCGGGTCGGCATCGGGAGGCGGGACCATCCAGATGACCGGCTGTCGCGCCCCGTCCCAGCGCAGGAGGCTCTCCCCATGGGGGCGGCGTACCGAAGCCGGTTCGGGCTCTCGCCGAGGGCACGCCCGGCCTCCCGGTAGGTCAAGCGCGAGATTAGCGCTCTCACTCCAGCTCGCTCATGCCTGGACCTGGAGATCTGCGCAGCCCGCGAGCCCGCTCAACCACCGACTGGCTCGTCGAGGGACCAGGTCCGGGTGGAGGGCAGCGGCACGTCGCCGTACCCATGACAGCGGGCCTCGCTGAGCTGCAACTCGAACAGGACGTAACGGTCGGCCGGGGTGTAGCTCGCCGCCTCGGCCACCTGGGACCACCTGTCGGGCTCGTCGACAGGGAGACCCCGGCCACTGGCATTGAACTCGCCCCCGGAGCCGGCGTTGTCGGGTACACCGCTGTGTAGGGCGAACCAGCCCCGCTCTCGGAGGTCACGGCCCTTGGGAGAGGTCGGCTCCATGAACAGGAACAGCCCGGCGGCAGTGAAGATCGGTGTCACCGGATGGACACGAGGCGCCCCCGAGCGGCGAACCGTGGCCAGATAGGCGGGTGCCGCGCTCAGTCGACCCGCCCCGAAGAGCGCCAGCTCCGGTTCACGCTTGGCGAACTCACCCCAGGTGAGCGTCATGGGCGATCCATTGGTCGACACGGGTCTCCTCCCCTCGTCAGACACCGAGGTATTGGGCGAGGTGCTCGCCGGTGAGGGTGGAACGATCGGCAACCAAATCGGCCGGGGTGCCCTCGAACACGACCCGGCCACCGTCATGGCCGGCTCCGGGCCCGAGGTCGATGATCCAGTCGGCGTGTGCCATCACCGCCTGGTTGTGCTCGATGACGATCACCGACTTGCCGGAGTCGACGAGACGATCGAGTAGATCGAGCAGGTTGTCGACGTCGGCGAGATGGAGACCGACGGTCGGCTCGTCGAGGACATAGATCCCACCCTTGTCGGACATGTGGATCGCCAGCTTCAGCCGTTGGCGCTCGCCACCCGAGAGTGTGGTCAAGGGCTGGCCGATGATCAGGTAGCCCAACCCGACGGCGGACATCCTCTCCAGGATGGCGTGAGCCCTGGGAACCTCCGACTCACCATTCGCGAAGAAGTCCTCGGCCTCGGTGACCGACATCTCGAAGACCTCACTGATGTTCTTGCCACCGAGCTGGTACTCGAGCACCTCGGCCTGGAATCTCTTCCCCTCGCAGACCTCGCAAGGCGTGGAGACGGTGTCCATGAATCCCAGCTCGGTGTAGATGACACCGGCGCCGTTGCAGTTGGTGCATGCGCCATCGGAATTGGGGCTGAAGAGACCGGGCTTGACGCCGTTCGCCTTGGCGAAGGCGCTTCGGATCGAATCGAGCATGCCGGTGTAGGTCGCCGGGTTGCTGCGCCTCGATCCTTTGATCTCGGTCTGATCGACGACCACGACATCGACGTCGTTGGGAATCGACCCCTGGAGCAGCGAACTCTTGCCCGAGCCGGCCACCCCGGTGACGACGACGAGCACCCCAAGGGGGATGTCGACGTCGACATCCTGGAGGTTGTGCAGGTTGGCGCCTCGGATCTCCAGGCTCTTGCTCGACGTGCGCACCTCGGTCTTGACTTGGCCGCGGTCGTCGAGGTGTCTTCCGGTGAGCGTCTCACTCTTCCGCAGCTCTTCGACGGTTCCCTCGAAGACCACTTCGCCTCCTGCCGTCCCCGCACCCGGGCCCAGGTCGATGACGTGGTCGGCAATCTCGATCGTCTCCGGCTCGTGCTCTACCACGAGCACCGTGTTTCCTTTGTCTCTCAGCTGCACCAGCAGGTCGTTCATGCGCTGCACGTCGTGGGGATGGAGGCCGATGGTCGGCTCGTCGAACACATAGGTGACATCGGTGAGCGCCGAGCCGAGATGGCGAATCATCTTGGTGCGTTGCGACTCCCCACCGGACAGGGTCCCGGACGGCCTGTCCAGCGACAGATAGCCGAGGCCGATGTCGACGAAGGAGTCGAGCGTCTCCTGAATCGCGTCGAGCAGTGGCTTCGCCGACGGCTCGTCGAGGTCGCGGACCCACTCGGCGAGGTCGCTGATCTGCATGGCGCACAGGTCGGCGATGTTCTTCCCCGCGATCTTCGAGGATCGGGCTCCTTCGTTGAGGCGGGTGCCGTCGCAGTCGGGACAGGTGGTGAAGGTGACCGCCCGCTCGACGAACTCCCTTATGTGTGGGCGCAGGGTGTCGACGTCCTTGGAGAGCATCGACTTCTGGATCTGCGGGACCAAGCCCTCGTAGGTCAGGTTGATCTCGCTGATCCTGACCTTCACCGGATCCTTGTAGAGGAAGTCATCCAGCTCCTTCTTGGTGTACTTGGCGATCGGCTTGTCCGGGTCGAGGAACCCCGACTCGGTGAAGTAACGCACCGACCAGCCGCCTGGCTTGTACCCGGGAACGGTGATCGCGCCCTCGTTGAGCGACTTGTCCTGGTCGTAGATCTGGGTGAGGTCGATGTCGCTGACCGAGCCCATCCCTTCGCAACGCGGGCACATACCGCCCTGGTAGACGACGTTGCGCACCACCTTGCGCTCCCCTTTGCCCTTGTCCGTGGTCATCGCTCCGCTCGCGGTCCGGGTGGGGATGTTGAACGAGAAGGCCGGTGGGGGCCCGATGTGTGGCTCGCCCAGCCGGCTGAACAGCAGCCGGAGCATCGCGTTGGCGTCGGTGGCGGTGCCCACCGTGGAGCGGACGTTGGCGCCCATCCGCTCCTGGTCGACGATGATCGCGGTGGTCAACCCATCCAGGACGTCGACCTCGGGGCGTGCCATGGTCGGCATGAAGCCCTGGACGAAGGCGCTGTAGGTCTCGTTGATCAGCCGTTGCGATTCGGCGGCGATCGTGTCGAAGACCAGGGAGCTCTTCCCCGACCCCGAGACCCCGGTGAACACCGTCAACCGACGTTTGGGGATCTCGACGCTGACGTCTTTGAGGTTGTTCTCCCGCGCGCCGGTGACACGGATGTAGTCGTGGCTGTCGGCGACGTGGACGCTCTGCGCCGCTCGCTCCGCAACCATCCGGCCCTAGCCCTGCTCGATGCGGATCATGTTGCCCGCCGGATCGCGCACGGCGGCGTCGCGGGCGCCCCAGAACCGATCGGCGGGCTCTTCGAGCACTTCGACTCCGGGGGCGGCGGCGGTCTTGTCGAAGGTGGCATCGAGGTCGTCGGTGCGGAAGAACGGGCCGGGCATCTCGCCTTTTGCCAGTAAGGCAGCGAGGGCATCCCCGTCCTCTTGGGATCGGCCGGCATGGGGCTGGGACAACACGATCTTGATCTCGGGCTGGCTGTCGGTGACCAGAGTGATCCAACGGAAGCCCTCGTTGGCCACCTCGTCGCTCACCGTCAGGCCGAGGGTGTCGCGGTAGAAGCCGAGGGCGGCGTCGGGATCGTCGACGTAGATGTGCACGGTGCTGAGTGAAACGCTCATGTCGCCGACCTTACGGGCGTGCAGCCAGAGTTGCTTCTCCGAAACTGCTTTCTTCCCCGCCCTGCCGACGCCCGCTCCGGCGGGGACGGGTCGCCACCATCGTTTGGCAGGGAGGCACCCCGCGCACCTCGTCGTGGTTGCGAGCGCGGTACGAGCTCGGTGTCTCCCCGACCAGCTCGGTGAACCGGGCGGAGAACGAGCCGAGACTCGAGCAGCCCACGGCGAAACAGACCTCGGTCACGCTCATGTCGCCCCGGCGTAGCAGCGCCTTGGCCCGCTCGATTCGCCGCGTCATCAGGTAGGAGTAGGGAGTCTCGGAGTACGCCGCACGGAAGCGGCGACTGAAGTGCGCCGTCGACATCAGCGCTGTCCGCGCCAGCGCCGGTACGTCGAGCGGCTGGGCGTACTCACGGTCCATCCGATCACGGGCCTGGCGCAACAGTCGAAGCTCTTCCAGATCGACGCTCATACTTCCAGCCTACCCCTCGATCTCGACAGCCCTGCCCCCCTGCGGGGACAACTGCTCAGTGGCTTGACGACCGCATAATACAACCGTATGGTTGTATTAATGCAAGTCGTCCTCCCC
>DASUSU010000329.1:0-8027 GCA_036374915.1 Acidimicrobiia bacterium
ACCCCGGGGGGTCATCGGGCTGGAGACCGCCGCAGCCGTCGCCTCGATGGCCCTGGGTCACGACCAGGCGCTCTTCTACCACCGCTTGAGCGTCGCCCCGTCCCGAATCGCCGGGCTGGACCGGCAGGGGATTGCGGTGGAGCCGGGCTCACCTGCCAATCTCATGTTGTTCGACCCCGGCGCCCGCTGGGTGCCGAAGAGCTTTGCGTCGAAGTCGGTGAACAGCCCGTTCATCGGGATGGAGTTGACTGGAAAGGTGATGGCGACGATCTACGAAGGACGGATCTCCTACGAGGGCGGTCTGGGATGACGGTTCGGGAGCAGGCGATCCTGTGCACGGCCGACGGCGAGACGTTCCGGGGACGATCGGTGGGGGCGACCGGAGTGACCACCGGAGAAGCGGTGTTCAACACCTCGATGACCGGCTACCAGGAGATCCTCACCGATCCCTCCTACGCCGGACAGGTCGTGGTGATGACCACGGCCCACATCGGCAACTACGGAGTCTTCGACGGGGACGAGCAATCGGGCCGTCCCGCAGTTTCCGGCTTCGTCGTCCGCAGCATGTCGAGGCGGGACTCCAACTGGCGGTCACAGGGGTCGGTGGGGGACTACCTGCGGGAGCACGGAGTCGTGGCCATGGCCGACATCGACACCAGACGCCTCACCCGGCATCTGAGGGATCGCGGCGCCATGCCGGTGGCGGTGGGTGTGGATGTCGACGAGTCCGAGCTCAGGGAGATGGCGGCATCGGCGCCCTCGATGGTGGGGAGGGACCTGGCCTCCACGGTCAGCACCGATCACAGTTACACATTGGAGGCGAGCGGCCCCCGTCTCGGCCGGGTGGTGGCGATAGATCTGGGGATGAAGCGGGACATCCTCTCCAATCTCACCGCCCGGGGATTCGAGGTCGTGGTGGTCCCGAGCTCGACCCCGCCTGACCAGGTCCTCGGGCTGGGGCCCGACGGCGTCTTCGTCTCCAACGGGCCGGGGGACCCCGAGCCCCTGGTCACGACCACGGAGACGCTGCGAGGCCTCTTGGGCAAGGTGCCCCTGTTCGGGATCTGTCTCGGTCATCAGGTGCTCGGTCTTGCGGTCGGGGCCAGGACCTACAAGCTCCCCTTCGGGCATCACGGCGGCAACCACCCGGTGCGTCGGCTTGCCGACGGTGGGATCGAGATAACCGCCCAGAACCATGGGTTCGCAGTCGACCTGTGGTCCCTGACCGGGGAAGCCCCGCCGGCACGCGACGGTCTGGTCGGGCCCGATCTTCTCCCCGGGAGGGTCGAGACCGACTTCGGGCCGGCGCTACCCACCCATCAGAACCTGAACGACGGCACCCTGGAGGGGATGGAGCTCGCCGGGGCCGCCGCATTCTCGGTGCAGTACCACCCGGAGTCGGCTCCCGGACCTCGCGACGCCCGCGGCCTCTTCGACCGGTTCACCAAGATGATCGAAGAGGGGGTCTGATGGCGGCGCGGCGGGACATCAGGTCGATCCTCCTGATCGGGTCGGGCCCGATCGTCATCGGGCAGGGTTGCGAATTCGACTACTCCGGCACCCAGGCAGCCAAGGTGCTCCGGGCCGAGGGGTACCGGGTGATCCTGGTCAACTCCAACCCGGCCACGATCATGACCGACCCCGAGTTCGCCGACGCCACCTACATCGAGCCGATCACTGCGGAGGTGGTCACCGAGATCATCGCCCGGGAGCGGCCCGACGCCCTCCTGCCCACCCTGGGAGGCCAGACCGCGCTCAACGTGGCGGCCGAGCTGGCCAGGAGCGGCGTCCTGGAGGAGCACGGGGTGGAGATGATCGGCGCCGGGCTCGAGGTGATCGAGCGGGCCGAGGACCGCGGCTTGTTCAAGGAGACCATGGAGAAGGTGGGTCTGGAAGTGCCCCGGGCCGGATACGCCCGCTCCATGACCGAGGCGGTCAAGATCGCACACGAGATCGGGTTCCCGGTGATGGTGCGGCCGTCGTTCATCCTCGGCGGGGGCGGGACCGGTATCGCCGCCGACGAAGATGAGCTGATCGAGGTCGCCCGAAACGGGCTGACCGCATCACCGGTCTCCGAGATCCTGGTCGAGGAGTCGGTGCAGGGCTGGAAGGAGTTCGAGCTCGAGGTGATGCGCGATCGCAACGACAACGCGGTGATCGTGTGCTCGATCGAGAACCTCGACCCGATGGGGGTGCACACCGGCGACTCGATCACCGTGGCGCCCATCCAGACCCTGTCCGATCGCGAGTACCAGGAGATGCGTGACGACGGGATCGCAGTGCTACGGGCGATCGGCGTCGAGACCGGCGGATCCAACGTCCAGTTCGCAGTCGACCCGGCGACTGGCCGCCGGCTCGTGATCGAGATGAACCCGAGAGTGAGCCGCTCCTCGGCCCTCGCCTCCAAGGCGACCGGGTTCCCGATCGCCAAGATCGCCGCCCTGCTCGCGGTGGGGTACACGCTGGACGAGATCGCCAACGACATCACCGGTGCCACCCCGGCCTCGTTCGAGCCGGCGCTCGACTACGTCGTGGTCAAGGTGCCTCGATTCGATTTCGCCAAGTTCCCCTCTGCCTCACCCCGGCTCACCACCTCGATGCGGAGTGTCGGCGAGGCGATGGCGATCGGCCGGACCTTCGCCGAGGCCCTGCAGAAGGCGTTGCGCAGCATGGAGAACGGGCGTTCCGGGCTCAACGCCGACCCCGGGGAGCACGGTCTCCTCGACCTGGGTGACGACCAGCTCCGCCAAGCCGTGGCCGTCCCCACCCCCACCCGGATCTTCGCGGTGGCAGAAGCGCTGCGGCGGGGTTGGGGTGTCGACGAGATCTCCGCCCTCAGCGACATCGACCCCTGGTTCGTCGATCAGATGGCCGAGATCGTGGAGCTCCGCGCCGAGATCGAGCTGGCCGGGCCCGGCGACCGCGACCTGCTGGTCGAGGCGAAACGGCTCGGCTACTCCGATCGTCAGCTGGCCCATCTCTGGAAGCAGACCGAGAAGGAGGTCAGGGCCGAGCGAAGCCGGCTCGGCGTGACCCGGACCTACAAGACGGTGGACACTTGCGCCGCCGAGTTCGAGGCGTTCACCCCCTACCTGTACGGCACCTTCGAGGAGGAGTCCGAGGTGCCGCCGGCCGAGCGGCCCAGGGTGGTGGTGCTCGGCTCGGGCCCGAACCGGATCGGCCAGGGGATCGAGTTCGACTACTGCTGTGTCCATGCCTCCTTCGCCCTCCGCGACGCCGGGTACGAGACGGTCATGATCAACTGCAACCCGGAGACGGTGTCCACCGACTACGACACCTCGAACCGTCTCTATTTCGAGCCGCTGACCATCGAGGACGTGCTCGACGTGATCGAGGTGGAGCAGCCCGAGGCGGTCGTGGTGCAACTGGGCGGTCAGACCCCGCTCAACCTCGCCCAGGCCCTCCACGACGCCGGGGTGCCCATTGCCGGCACCTCCCCGGCCTCTATTGCGCTCGCCGAGGATCGGGAACAGTTCGCCGAGTTGTGCCGGGGCCTCGGTCTGCGTCAACCCCCGGCCGGCTCCGCCACCTCGGCCCGGGAGGCCGAGGACGTGGTCGACCAGGTCGGGCTGCCGGTGATGGTCCGCCCGTCTTTCGTCCTCGGGGGCCGCAAGATGCGGGTCGTCTACAGCGTCGAGGAGCTGGCCGACTATGTCCGGGAGATCTACGGGGAAGGCGACCCCGAGCTGACCGGATCTCCCATCCTCATCGACCGTTTCCTCGAGGCGGCCGTCGAGATCGACGTCGACGCGGTCTACGACGGCTCCGAGTTGCTGTTGGGCGGGGTCATGGAGCACGTGGAGGAGGCCGGGGTCCACTCCGGGGACTCCGACTGCGTGACGCCTCCGCCCACCATCTCCGACGAGGCGCACAAGGAGATCCTGCGGGCCACGCTCGAGCTGGCCAACGCCCTCGAGGTGCGTGGTCTGATCAACCTGCAGTTCGCGGTGAAAGGGGACGACGTCTATGTCCTCGAGGCAAACCCGCGCGGGTCGCGCACAGTCCCATTCATCAGCAAGGCGACCGCGATACCACTTGCCCGCATCGCGGCCCGGGTGATGATGGGCGCCTCCATCGAGGAACTGCGCCGCGAGGGCGTGGTCCCGCTGCCGACCCGGCGTCCGGCGTTCGTGGCGGTGAAGAACGCGGTCCTCCCCTGGGACCGGTTCCCCGAAGAGGACTCCGTGCTCGGCCCCGAGATGAGGGCCACCGGCGAGGTGATGGGGATAGGCGCCGACGTCGGTGTCGCATTCGCCAAGGCGCTGCTCGCCGCCGGTCACATCCTGCCCACCCGGGGCCGGGTCTTTCTCTCCTTCGCCGATCGGGACAAGCCGATGGGACTGGCCGTGGCCCAGGCGTTCACCATGCTCGGTTTCGACCTGATCGCAACTCACGGCACCGCCCGCTACCTGAGACATCACGCCATCGACGCCGAGGCGGTGCACAAGGTGGGCGAGGGCCCCAGGGACATCGGCCAACGTCTCGAGGACGGTGAGGTCCAGCTGGTCATCAACACCCCGCGGGGCGGGAAGGCACGCTCGGACGGGAAGACGATCCGGATCGCTGCGCGCTCCCACTCCATCCCCTGTGTCACCACCATCCAGGGCGGTCTGGCCGTGGCCCGCAGCCTCCGGGCCGGGCCGGGCGCGATCAATCGACCGAGGAGCCTCCAGGAATGGCATCAGACCGTCTGAGCGCGCGTGTCGGCCCGATCGAGCTGCGTACCCCGCTCATTGCCGCCTCGGGGACGGTGGGGTCGGTATGGGAATGGGCCGAGGTGGCCGATCTCTCGTTCTACGGGGCGGCCGTGGCCAAGTCGGTGGCGCCGGTGGAGTGGGCGGGGAGGCCCGCCCCGCGTCTCGCCCCGGCCGGTCCCGGGATGCTCAACGGTATCGGGATCCAGAACCCGGGTATCGAGGAGTGGGTGGCGACGACGGCACCGCGTATCGCCACCCTCGACGTGCCGGTTTGGGGATCGGCGGTCGGCGAGACCGCCGACGAGTTCGCCATCGTGGCCAAGAGCCTGGTCTCCGCCGGCGTCCCGGTTGTGGAGGTCAATCTCTCCTGTCCCAACCTCGAGGACGGGCGGATGTTCTCCCTCGATGCCACCAGGTCGGGTGAGGTGGTGGAGAGGGTCGTGGCCGCCTGCGACGTCCCGGTGGGGGCGAAACTCTCCCCGAACACGGAGGACATCGTCGGTGTCGCCGCCGCCTGCAAGGAGGCGGGCGCCGCTTTCGTCACGCTGACCAACACCGCTCTCGGCTTCGGCGTCGACCCTGACACCCGCCGACCGCTTCTGAGCGGGGGAGTGGGTGGCTACAGCGGGCCCGGCCTCAAGGCGATCTCGCTGCGATGCGTCCACGAGGTCGCCCGGGCCATGCCCGAGCTCCCTATCGTCGGATGTGGCGGTGTGACCACCGGCCGCGACGTCATCGAGTATCTGCTCGCCGGCGCATCGGCGGTGGCGATGGGCACGGTGCACCTGGCCGAGCCGCGCGCCGGGAGGCGCATCGGGCGGGAGTTGGACCGCGAGCTGCGAAGACGGGACGAAACGGTTTCCGGCCTGGTGGGTGGGTTGATCCCATGGTGAGCCCGCTGATCGTCGCCCTCGACGTGGCCGAAGAGACCGAGGCAGTGGAGCTGGCCGGCCGGCTTCGGCCATATGTGGGCGGATTCAAGGTGGGTCTCGAGCTGCTGATGGGAGCCGGGCCCTCCGTCGTGTCCGGTGTCGTCGAGCTCGGGGTGCCCGTGTTCGTCGACGCCAAGCTCCACGACATCCCCAACACGGTGGCGCGGGCCGCGGGCCGTCTCGGGGCGATCGGGGCCCGCTGGGTGACCGTCCACGCCTCGGGTGGGGAGGAGATGGTGAGGGTGGCGGTGGAGTCGCTGTCCGAGAGCTCCGAAGGCAGGGCAGGAGCGCTCGCAGTGACCGTTCTCACCTCGCTCGACGATCGTGATCTGGCCGTGATCGGGGTGGGACGCGATCTGGGCGACCAGGTGGCCGCGATGGCCCAGATCGGGGCCGGGGCCGGTGTCGAGGGAGTGGTCTGTGCCGTGCCCGAGGCCTCCCGGGTCAAGAGACTGGGACTCGGGTTGACCGTGGTGACACCGGGGATCCGACCTGCCGGGGCGTCGAGCTCGGACCAGAGAAGGGTCGCCACCCCGGGTCAGGCGATCATGGCCGGCGCCGACCTGCTCGTGGTGGGGCGACCGATCACCGCGGCACCGGATCCGGTGGCCGCCGCCGTCGCGATAGGGGAAGAGATCGCGGCGGCCGTTTCCGCCACTTAGGGCTGCGGGTGGTGGCTATGGTCGCGTCGTCGAACGAGATGAGGACATGGCGCAACCACCCCAACTGACCGATGAGCAGAGAGCCGCGGCCCTGGCCAAGGCCGCCGAGGCGAGGAGAGCCCGCGCCGAGGTCAAAGAGCTGCTGAAGACCGGATCTCTCCGTCTCTCCGAGCTCCTCGAGCAGGCACGGAACGACGACATCCTGGCCGGGATCAAGGTGGAACGGGTCATCGCCTCGATGCCCGGGACCGGGAAGATAAAGGCGAAGCGGATGATGGAGTCGCTCGGGATCGCGGAGAACCGCCGGATCAGGGGTCTGGGCGAGAAGCAGAAAGAGGCGCTCCTCGCCGAGTTCTCCTGAAGTGGCGGGCCGTCTCCTGGTGGTCTCCGGGCCTTCCGGCTCGGGCAAGTCGACCATCGTCAAAGAGATCCTGGACCGGGTCGATGCCGATTTCTCGGTGTCCGTGACCACGCGCCTGCCCAGACCCGGTGAGAGACATGGCGAGCACTACAACTTCATCTCGCGGCGTGACTTCGAGAAGATGATCGAGAACGACGAGCTGCTCGAGTGGGCCATGTACAACAACCGCTTCTACGGCACACCGGCCGCGCCGATCGAGGAGGCGACAGCGGCCGGCCGCGACATCCTCCTCGAGATCGAGATCCAGGGGGCGCGCCAGATTCGGGAGCACAAACCCGACGCGGTGATGTTCTTCATCGCTCCTCCCTCCCTCCACGAGCTGGAGCTGAGGCTTCGGCGCAGGGGGGACACCTCGGAGGAGGACATCGAGGACCGGCTCCAGATCGCCGAGTCGGAGATCGCCGAGGCGCCCACCCTGTTCGATCACGTCGTGGTCAACGAGAATCTCGACCAGGCGATCTCGGAGATGGTGGGGCTGATTACCGGCGACTGATCGGGTACTCTGTACCTGGTCCCACCCCTTTCCCCGAGGTCCACATGAAGATCGAACAGGTAATCGACCAGATCGGCAACCGGTTCGCCACCGTCGTCGTCGCCGCCCGCCGGGCCCGTCAGATCAACGGCTACTTCCATCAGCTCGGCGTCGGCTTCGGCGAGTTCGTGCCACCTCAGGTGCATTCGTTGTCGCGCAAGCCCCTGACCATCGCCATGGAAGAGATCGCCGAAGGCAAGGTCTCGGTCGACACCAGCGAAGACTGATGCTGCAGGGCCGGCGCGTCCTCCTCTGTGTCACCGGCGGCGTGGCCGCCTACAAGTCCGCCTACCTGGCGCGACGTCTCATCGAGGCCGGGGCCAGGGTCCGGGTGGAGTTGAGCGAGTCGGCTCTCGAATTCGTAGGTGCCCAGACCTTTGCCGCCATCACCGGTGAGCATCCCTTCATCTCTTTGTTCGACGAGAGCCTGGTGTCGCCGCACACCGAGTTGGCCCGCTGGGCCGATCTGGTCATCGTGGCCCCGGCCACCGCGGCGACGCTGGGCCGGATAGCCAACGGCATCTCCGAGGACCTGGTGAGCGCGACCGTGGTCGCCACCACATCACCGGTCCTGCTCGCCCCCGCGATGCACACCGAGATGTGGGAGCACCCAGCCACAGTGCGGAACATGGAGACGTTGCGCGGCTTCGGGTACCACACCGTCGGTCCCGAGGCCGGGGCTCTGGCCGGTGGGGACACCGGCGTCGGGCGTGTCGCAGAGCCGGAGGAGATCGTGGCCGCCGCCGGCGACATCCTCGGCGG